>CAZXQV010000018.1:0-13118 GCA_964643195.1 uncultured bacterium
CAGCAGTGAGGCCATGCGCAATGTCGATGAAGGAATCAAAGATAGTGCCTTTAAATCGCATCTTTTACTTTCGCAAGAGTGTGAGAAACTAGTTGCGCTTTCTGAATTTGAAGAGTTGCAAGAGGGAAAAGTTGTTTCTGAAAGAGATCATGAGAGAGCGGAAATCAAAGAGGTTGTCAACTACACAGGGAAGAGCGCTCCTCTCAATTTTGACCATGGAAGACCTCCAAATAATTCCAGGATCAATCTCTATCTCCTGATGTCTGAGATTGAACCACAGCAAAGTCCACTTTACGAGCAGACCGCTCATTTATTGCGCAATTTATATGGGACGGCACCTTTTTTCCAGGAGATTCCTAATCTCGAATATCTCCTTCTGGATACACTTGTCGAATACAAAGAAGAGAGCAAAAAATTCTTTTTCGCTGATGAATTAGGTGCTCTTCCTTTTAAAGACAAACAACTACAGAGATGTTTTCTGAAGATGTTGAAGGGATCGCCTCCACTTCTGCACTACATCACTTTTGATACGCACTGCAACGGCAATCAAAAGAAGCTCAATTTCATGTTTGCTCCTGCTGAGATTTTAGCTATTGCGATTCCCGATTGTGCCACCTACCAAAAAGCCCTGAGCTTCCGCAATGAACTTTGGAAGAAAATCGATAATCAAGAAGAAAATCGATTAGCACTTTCGAAAGATGAAATTAAGAACCGCTCTTATTACAAAGCTGAACTTGCCAATTTTTTAGAGGGGCTTGAACCCGGACTGTCTAAAAAATTTGATGTGTCGCTTGGGAAAAAGGGCAATGTGATTTTTGTACAAGATCCTGTTTCCCGTATCGTGAAGCGTGAGCGGATTATGAAAAAAGGGTTATAGCTGAATCAGCTATATATTCGATAAAGAATCGTGTCACCAACCGATCAGCTTCCAATTGCAGATAAATCTGGACAAGATTGAGTGTTGTAGTAGCCAGTCGGATGATGTTGGCCTGAGTAGAAGAGTCGATGGATGGATGAATCATCAAGGCCGCCCATAGTAGCTGAGAATCGATCTCCAGTCGAATCTAATGAATCAGTGGATCCAAAATTAGGGTCTTGATCTAATAGATCTGGAGTCGATGCAACAGAGGACAAAAGTAGGGGAGAGGCTTGATGAGCCCGAGGTTCTCCATCTCCACCAGGCTCAACATCCCCATCCTCCTGAATCTCTCCTTCTTGAAAATCAACCTCCTCTTCAGCAGGAGTTGGTATTCTTACCCCTCCTCCATCACCACCTGGCCCACTTTCTGGCATTGTAGTTAGGGTCTCGATGCGACGCGCTTCATCCATGAACTGTTTAGCCATTTTAGTGGCATTTTTAGCCCTATATCCCCAAAGAATATCAACAGCTCTCCTTTCATCTCCTGCTCTTCGCTTTCGAGAGAGATCGTGTGTCTGACGGATGATGGATCCCAAAACTGGAATTATTTCTAAAGCGGCGAATCCAATTTCAGTAAGCAGTTCCTTGCGTACTGTCCGAAGCTGAGCAAGCCGATCACCTCCAGCAATACTCATATTTGATTGATCAGCCATGCGAGTCAGCTGCCGATAGCAACGACCTAAATAGACACACTTAGCTGGAGTAAGAAATGGACCGATTATTGTCGATAGAAAACGCATTCCCATTTCTTTTCCTGTGCATTCGCTTGACATAAGAGCCTCCTTGCAGTTTCCTCATCCGATTATATTTATTTTTTCTTAACAAGATTGTAAAATTTAAATTTTATGTCAAGCTCGTAATTTCTGATACGATTTGCGAGAAATCAGGAGTTGAGATATATAGCTGAATCAGTACAAAATTGCAGTGTTTCACCGCGTCCTTCTTCGATCGCGAGGCTTTCACGCAAGCAAAATTATCAATCCAAACTGAATCAACTATACCCCGGCCTTCAGCAGGAGTATCTGAAAAAATGAAAGAGCAGAGAACGATGGCTTGTGTAGGGTAATTCCTTGATCCACCTCCAATAACCGGGGAGATCCTCTTATTCCCTCTGCCAAGGCACCCCCAATATTTCATCGTTTTTATAGATTGTCATCATAATCCTGACGGGTAGGAATCGTAATGGTAAAAGTACTTCCAACCCCTAATTTAGATTCTACCTCGATTTTGCCTTGATGTTTCTCAATAATCCGCTCAACAATCGATAGACCGAGCCCCGATCCCCCAAGACTTCTACTATGACTCTTATCCACAGCATAAAAACGCTCAAAAATGCGATCTAAATCTTCAGCTGGAATCCCTTGCCCTTCATCCGCAACTTTGACCACAAAATGACGCATCGCCTTCTCTACTGTTACGGCAATTTTTGCCGGTGGCCTTGAATACTTCGCTGCATTTTCTAACAAATTGAGAATCGCTTGTAAAAAGAGATCGCTGTCAAGCTGTAATAAAAATGGTTCTTCACCCACAGTTTTGAGTTCAATGTGGGCGGTTGGATGGACAGATAATATGGTAAAACGAGCCTGCTGTATGATATCCAAAACGTCACAATTCCGCAAACGGGATTGTGGAATTCCTTCATCGACAGCCGCTAAAGTTAAAAGATTGCGAATCAAGGTCTCCATCCTTCCACAATTACTCACAATCTTGCCGGTAATCTCTTTGTTTATTTCGGCAGAGAGCTCAGGGTGGTCATGGAGTGTCTCCGCAAAACCCCGAATAATGGTGATCGGCGTTTTAAGCTCATGAGATGCATTCGCAATGAAATCTCGTCCGAGTTCAATTACCTTATGTAAACCCGTTTTATCCTGTAGTACAAGAATCGCACCTTCTTGCTTCCCCCGTGGCGCGGCCACAGCATCAAAAACCCTCTTTTGTCCTCTTTTAGGTTTTAGAACCATGGTCAAAGGGATATGTTTTTTCTGTGCTTGAATAATCAGTTTTTCACATTCGGGCTGCTCCGCCAATTTAAAACTCGATCCTACAAGTACGCCTTGATTTAGATTCAAAAAGAGCTCTGCTGTCTGGTTCATGTAGATTACTTTCAAGTTCTCATCAACCGCAACAACACCTTCAATCAGCGATTCTAAAATTGCATCTTTTTCATTGCGCTCTTGGGTCAATGAACTGATCTGTAATTCTATACGGCTAGAAAGTGAATTTAGAGTTTCAGCAAGTTGACCAAATTCATCCCTTGCTGTTCCAGAACGCCTGTCCAATTCAATCGTCGGGATATGCTCCTCAATACCCATTTGATAGGGTCGAATCGTTTCCAAAATCTTACGCACAGGAGCTGTAAAGTAGTGAATAATAAACCAAGAGAGGATGCCGAAAAGTAACAGAATAAGAATACAGATCGCCAAAAAGGCAAGAGTCAACTCATGTGTCAAATCTATGATTTGTCCGTAGGGAAATGCGGCACGTAGTACAAACTCTTGGCCTTTATAATCAAAGGCGATGGCGACATAAGCCATCTCCTGTTCAAAGAGTGAGGAGTATCTGACATTATCGCCAACGCCTTTTGCAAGCGCTTCTTCAATTTCTGGATGGGAAAGCCGTTCACCTGATTCAAATTCGCCCCCCCCAACCGGCTTGTGAGAGTCATAAAGAAAGCCCTTCTGGGGCTCAAAAAGAGAAAGGCCAAAGAAGAGAAACTCTTCTGCCTGCTTCAGTTTATCGATCATTTGATCAACTGTTTCTGCTTGCGTGATCCTTGTGCGCACTCTATCGACACGCTCTTCCAAGCTGGTTTTTTGGCCCTTCTCCATTAAAACCACCACAACAGGGTAGAGGAAAACGGCAAAAACTAAAAAGATCAACAGCTGGCTAAAGAATATCTTCTGTCTAAAACTTAACATGCATACCCAAAATATGTAGACTATAGTCGATTCAGCTTCAAATGTCCATTTGCTCCGACCTTATATAGTCGATTCAGCTCGAAAGAGAAATGGCTCAAGAGGTCTCCCATTTGAAATCAATTACACTGTAAATACGGAAGGGCTCAGAAAAACCTTTCAGCATGACTGAGGGGAGAAGCTCGACGTAGAATGCTTCTTGAACTCCAGGTTCATTTAGGGTCAATTCAGAAATTATCAACTGATTTCTTTTCGCAATCGAGCATAATCGGGCTGCTACATTGACATTTTTACCGAGAACTGTGTAGTTCAATCGGTCAACAGCACCCATGTTTCCTGCTACAACCTCTCCCGTATTGATACCGATCCCCATCTCGATACGTTCTTCACCTCGGGCCGCACGCTCATCATTCCATATTTTCATCGCACGCATCGCCAAAACACCCGCTGAAACAGCTCGAAGTGCATGGTCTGCGCAGACCGTTGGAGCCCCATAGATTGCCATCACTTCATCTCCAACAAATTTATCGATGACCCCCCCCTCTCCTTCGATCACATGGGTGATACGGGTCATGCATGAGTTCAAGATTTCAATCGTTTGATGAGGCGTCATCCGCTCTGTCATATTTGTAAAGCCACGAATATCGCTAAAAAGTACGCTGACTCTACGCTCTTCACCACCGAGATGAATTTTTGATTTTAAGATCTCTGCAGCCACCTCTTTAGAAACAACTTTATCGAGTACACTTCGTATGTTTTCCTTTTCTTGTAAGCCTACCACCATCTGTTCAAACGAATGTGTAAGTGAAGCAATCTCATCCTTGCGTTTACCCATATTGGGCCATCTGATCGCATCATATTGGCCAGAGACTATAAGTTCCGTATTACCGGCTAAGTGAATGATGGGACGGATCACTATACGGAGGACAATCCTACTAATCAGAAATAATATCGCTGCAATCAAAATCAGTGAAATGACAAAAATCTGAAAAGAAATTTTCCAAGAAAGGTTTTTGGCCACCTCCAAAGAGAGCGAGGCTACTGAATTTTGACCATTGATTTCAGCTAATTCATACATGCCGAATCGGCCGCCTTCAAATTCAGCGATATTGGAAAAAAAGAAGCTGATATTTTGGTAAGTGATTACCCCAGTTCTCTTTTGAATCATCCCCTCCTTCGCGAATTCTTCCAATTCATTGCGATTAAAGAGCTCTCCATTTCCATCAAAGCCCATCCAAAGCTTGTCTCCAATAGTGATTAAAACAGGCTTATTGGACCAGACTGCAAATTCTTTGGCGATTTTGTCAATCGGTACACCGATGGTGAGAAAAGTGCCATCCAAATTCAATGTATTCGCAAGGTAAATGTGTTGGAGATTTTGGTCGTAGATATAGAAATTGCCTTCAGCAATTGGGGGCGCAGGAGGGTGGGGAGCGTGCTCTTCATAATATTTACCAGAAAGAGCGATTGCCTTTGTTCCCAAAAGTTCCGCGCTAAAAATAACATCCGTTTGATTATCAGCACAAACTTTGGCCAATCCCACAGGCGTCCATATAGTCCCCTCTTCTACTTCGACTCCCTCGATGACTAATGAGGTGAGCAAGGTAATCATTTTCATTTTGTTAAGCCAATCCAAGGCAGCGTTGGCTGCATTGGGTGGCGCAGAAAAAATTTGACCCGTATCGAATGGCTCTGATTCTTGCCAGAGCTTCTCTTGCGCAGCTTTGAGTTGTGAGGAAATCCTGCCCTCTTGCTTATCAGCTATTTCCCAATCCAGAATGGCGTAATAAGCAGCATCCAGATTAGTCTGAAATTTTTTGGGTAGTTTAATTCCTACATAAACACCCTTTTCTTCAACAGCATTGTGGACAATAAGGGCAATCGCACCCTCAGTAGTAGTCACAGTTTTTGCTCTGTAGATATCGGCTTCAGCGGGCTTCAGAACGACAGCTTCTTCATTTTTTTCACTACTCACTTGTAAAAACCCAATCGAAGGGAAATGACTAACGATGTGAGTAGCAGCCTTCCAAACAGGTTGAAATTCATTTTTCTTGAATGCTACCAATTCTTGACTGATATCTTTCGATTCAAAAACAGAGAATAGCAGCGCATTAAGATTTGTTCGTATGTCCTGAAAGACATCTTCAACAAGCACTTCTTGATCTCTTAATAATTGACGCTCTTTATTGATAATCACATCGTGGATTTCTGAACTGACTTTTGCAATGTCTCGTGTCACGACAAAAGTTGGAATGAAGAAGATGATAACAACATAACCGCAGAGTAAAACAAATAGGCTGAGAAAGAGCTTTGTCTGCAGTTTCATATTTTGATATCTTAGGAAATATAATATTTATTTTGGACAATTTGTTAGGTTACGGTGTCCATTTGGCGTAATAATGACTGTATCTTCGATGCGAACGCCCCCAAAAGAAGGGAGATAAATGCCTGGTTCCACAGTAATAACCATACCTGCTTCTAACTTGAAATCGGCATCGCTGCCTTTACTGTGGATACGTGGAGGTTCATGAACCTGAAGACCAATTCCATGTCCAAGACCATGTGCAAAAAACTCGCCGAAACCCTTTTGATTGATGTAATCGCGTGCTGCTAGATCGAGCTCCCTGCATGTCACACCGGGTTTACAAAGAGCAAGCGCTCTGGCCTGCGCCTCTTTGACAATTTCATAAATTTCTTCCATTTTTGGATCAGGATTACCAAAAAAGAAAACGCGAGTCATATCAGAATGATAGTGATCAAGCGTGACGCCGATATCGATTAATACAGCTTCATTTTTTCTTAATGATCGATCTACTGGATGGTAGTGAGGCTTAGAACTATTTTCACCAAAAGCGATGATTGGCGAAAATGCGACAGCTGAACCTCCCTTTCGTCTCCAGAAAACCTCTAATTCCAAAGCCACTTCTTTCTCAGTAATACCCTCTTCCAATAGATTTAAAACTGCGTAATAACCTTCTAACCCTAAGTTTGCAGCCGCTACCAACTTCTCTATTTCTTCAGGACTTTTGATCACTCTTAAGGGACGCGTTGGTTCTTTAATAGGAATCAAATCCACCCCCTCTTTTTGCAAATCGAGATAACGCTGGTAGGTAGTTTTACAACTATCAAACTCTACTTTTCCAACAAGCTTTGCTGGCCCAAGCTCAGCATGGGTATGACTCTTTGCTTCTTCGATGTAACGACCATCGACATAGAGCGTCGATCCTTCTTGCGCAATTAACAGCTGTCCGGCCGATAGCTCAATACCTGTTAAATAGAAAAGATCGATGGGATCTTCAATCAATAAAAAGTCATATTCAGGTTTTAACTTTTGAATCTTTTTGCTAGCTCCTCTTCACTGATTAAACTCGTAGCTTCCTTTCCAAGACCTTTAGCAAAAAGTTCCTCTGCTAAACGTTTGCCCTCTTCGATTGTAAAGCTGCATTTTCTCAATCTACCGAATAAAGTTCTGCCCTGAGATAGCTCTTCGATCACAGCTTTCGCCTCTGCTTGCTCGAGGTGCGCTGGAATGCCTTCACAAGCAAAGCTTTTTCCACCAAAAGGGCGTAGAGCAAAACCACACTTTTCCAAAAATGGGAGTTTTTCTACAACCTTTTCATATTCATCAAACTCCAACATCACTGGGATCAACAATTTTTGCATCGATAGATCTTCTGTTTTTTGCATGAGAAGGGCGCGGGCTCTATTGAGATCGACTACTTGAATACCCTCTTCGACATGTAAGAGGAGAAAACCTCCAATAATTGCGATTGGGTGGATAGTCTCAATAAGCTCAAGCTGTTCAAATCGGGCTTCTCTTATAAAATCGTCTCTAAAAGGATTTTCGCTAAGCCTCTCTTCAAATGCTCGCTCATCCCACCTTTGAAAACTCGAGGAAAGCGGCAGTGGATCGAAGCAGATAGGAGCTGGCTTTACATAAAGAGCCTCGGCGACAATGTTGCGCACAAAATTCCCAACCCTCTCCTGTTCTCTGAAGCGCACCTCTCGCTTTTGGGGATGGACATTGACATCGACCCATTCTCTCGGAAGCTCTAAATGTAAAACAAAGATGGGAAAGCGATTCGAAGGTAATCGAGTAGAGAAGCCTTCTAAGACACACTTAGAAATATAAGGAGAAAAAACAAAGCGCCCATTCACAAAAAGATACTGGCCCATCCTTGTCGCTCGATGGCCCCCTAGAAAACCAAAAAGACGCATACCATCTTCTTTACAATCAACTTCATTTTGAACAAACTCTGCAGAAAGCAAATTCTCAATCCTTCTTTCCAAATTGTCATTTTTCTCTACAAAGAGTCTTTCCTCACCCTCATTTATCCATTTAAACTGGATTCCTGGATGACAAAGAGCCAGTCTAATCAACATTTTATGGATTTCTCCGATATCAAATGCAGGGCTTTTTTGGAACTTGCGTCTGACGGGGGTGTTGAAAAATAGAGATCTCACTTCGATGCTGGTTCCTTGTTCACGGGGCTTTGGACTGATCGAACGCACAACCCCTCCCTCAACTTCAATCTCCACGGCACTACAAAGCTTCATTTTTGAAACACTTGCAATAGATGGCAGCGCTTCCCCTCGAAATCCAAGTGTGCCAATAGTTTCTAAGTCTTCCGCCTTCAATATTTTAGATGTTGCGTGACGTTGCAAAGAGAGTAATTGCTCATCTTTATTCATACCTGAACCGTTGTCAGTCACCCGAATTAATCCTCTACCTCCCCCTAAAGTTTCAACCGTAATCTCCGAAGCGCCAGCATCTAAGGAGTTTTCAACGAGCTCTTTGACAACAGAGCTGCTGTTTTCAACTACTTCTCCTGCAGCGATTTGATTGATTGTTTGTTCATCTAGAATAGAAATACTGGGTTTATTTGTCATTATGATATAAAATAATAATTATGATTAATGTTATTAAAATCGACTTTTTATTTGTCCTAACTGTTTATCTGCAGAATAGCAAAGAGACTATATTATGAGAATAGTTCCCTTTTTAGCACCCTCATGGAGAGTTTTTAATGGTTGAACGGGTTTCAAAAATTGGTTCAGAGGGAAGTGCAGCGCCTCCACGCGGGCCCCCCTTTAAAGATGTTCAATCTTTTGTGAAGATCAATCTCTCTACGGATAATCTAAAACAAGCTCTGAATTTAAGCGCCCTACTTCAGAAGTCTCAGGCTGATGCTCAAAAATTGGCCAAAGCCGAGATCGCTGAGGCTATTGCTAGTCGCGGTGAAGTAGAAAAAGAGAGAGAAGAGGATCCTGTTGCTGCTTTACACAAAAAACCAGACAAAAAAAGTGAGTCGAAAAAAAGTGCAAGGGAGCAAAAATTGGAATCTTCCTCATTATATGCGATTGAAGCGATCGCATCTGAAGAAGGAATTGGTGATGCGAAGGATAGTGGAACAGATGAGTCACATGGTCTTGGGAGTAGTGATGCTCCTCCTACAAATGACCCGAATGCTTTACCCCCTGGCCTTGCACAAGCCTATGCAGAGCAGATGCAGGATATGCAGCAGTTCTTCAATTGGATTCTGCAAGGCGGAAATCCTCAATATGCTCAATTGATTCAAGGCTATGAGAGCGCTCTTGCAAAAATGTCTCATCCTCCAACTCTTGCGGATGCGACTCAATTGAATTCGATGATGCAGACAATGCAGACGATGGCTGTTACACTCCCCTCGAACCTTCTCGTTGCCTATTTTCAGCTCGTGAATGTGTTATACGGTCATATGCAGCAGCTCGCTCAAAGCGATATCAATACACTCACGCCAGAGATTGCTGAGTTGAAAAATGAAATCCCTATCTTGGAAGAGCTAAGCAATCTACTGCAGCAAGGCACTCAAGCAGCTTATACTCTAACAAACGGAATTCCTACAGTTGCGACTCTTGAATGGATGGGGCAGAATATCATAAGTTTGGAAAATCTTCTCCAGGAAGTGCCTCCCAATTCTCCCCTTATTGCAACGATTCAAAATGTCTTATCTATCTGGGGGTCATTAACAAGTAAAAATCCCTTGTTTCCACCGGGTATGATCTTGGGGTACTCTCTTTTTATGACCGCTATGCAGAAATATGCGAGTGGATCTGATCGCACACAAGCTGATATCAGCCAGGTATGGAACTATTTCAATGCGTTTAATCCTTTGGGAATTCCTGGACTGGAGAGTGCCCTCACCTATATCCATATTCAATTTCCTTCTCCTGCAATGGTTCCGACAGATTGGTCTTATACAAGTGATGGGCATGTCCTGATCAACAATAATAACTTCAATAAATTGATGATGGAGGGAATGTCAACAGCTCTGGGCAATTGCAAAAGCATCTACACAAGCTTTGAAGAAGCTGTAACTGCTAATCAAAATCAACTTTCCGCAGACAACGCAGAACTTCTCATTTTGGAAAACTTACTCAATTTTGCTTCTAGCGCATTAAGCTTCATCGATCAGATGCTCCAATTTGCACAAGGAGAGCTTCCGCCGCCTCCCTCTGGTAGCGGAAATTATGTTCAAAGCGCACTGCTACCACTGATCCAGAAGGAGCTCGAAGGCTTTTTAATGCTTATCCATATCTTGGAAGAATACCTCCCCGGAGCTGCGTTTAACAAATTTATTTCTCAGGTGAATGCGATCTCAAGCCACCTCCCTAACATCACGATGGATGACCTTAATGAACTTAATGGCCTACTTGGGCAGCTCAACACATACGCACAGCAACTTCCCTATAAAAGCTATCAAGCAACCTACTGGGGAGCTGAACTTGATCTTTTCACGACCCTCTCTCAGATAGGGAGCGCTACACAGGATGATAACTCATTAATTTTCAATGCACTTTCAGACATGATGGCGATACTGAAACGGATGGAAAGTGGCAGTTTTACCATGGATGATTTGCAGCATCTCATCGATGATATCGGCACTTTGATGAAAAATGGCCAGGTGCTTTCATATGGCGACAACAATCTGATCAGCGGCTTCCTTGATAGTTTATATAACGTGATGGGTTCAAATTTTGGGAATGCTACTGGTACTAATGCCAATCTCTACAATGTCATCGTTCTTTCCATGCAGTATGCCATGTTGCAAGACTATACAAAGGAGTATGGATCACAAGCTACAGAGAGCGGCTTTCAAAGCTATGTTGACCAGTTTGTTTCTCAGCTTCCATCTTCTGGGAGCCCTGCGCTGACACAGCTAGAGGTCTCTCTTGAAAATGTGGGTGATTGTATCGGTCCTAATGCTCTCTTTCAGATCGGGACAGTTGGACCTAATGGTGTTTTAACGCTTAACAGCTCCGCTCTCTCAGATCTTTCAACAGCCTTCTTACAGGGCGGTCTCCATCCAATTGGGGGCGTTCCAGGAGGGTGGGTCATGCTGATGAATATCTTAGCCAATGTGATCGATGGCTATGATCCTTCTAAAAATGGGCTTACGGTCTTTGATGCTATCCTTTCGCAGATTTCTGTGGCAATCGATGTATGCTGGGCAATGCTTTGGAAGGTGGATTCACTTGCTGACCTTTTTAGAAGGGTGATGCTCGGAAAATTTATGCCTGAACAAGAGGCGATGTTGATTCGCTACAGTAATGTTCTCAAATTTAGTGATGATGCCGGGCAGATGTTGCAAGATCTTCTCAAAGTTTTAGCTGCTCTTGCCAATGCAAAAAGTGATTTCGCTGGAGTTCCAACGAATCCAACAGATACAGCAAAAATGCAGCAAGCGATTCAAACCGACGAGCAAGCAATCACCGCTGCGATCGCGATGATTCAGGCAGATCTGGCTCTGATGGGCCGCGCAGATTTTGGAAGCGATCCCGAGGTGCTTGCAGACCAAGCGAAATTAATCCAGCAATTGAAGGATTTGGAAGGCAATTTACAGACAGCCCAAGGACAACTTGCAAAAGTAGCTGCTGACTTACAAAATGGCTCACCTACTTTAGCCATAGACTTGAATCTCTTACTCAATGGAGATGCCACTCTTGAGTCTCCCGGTGGTTTGACCAACATCATGGATACCGCCTTAGGCGATTCTCAAGATTATGGAAACATGAGCTTGACAGAAGAATATACAATGCAAATGTTGATGAGTAGCGTCCAGCAAGAGTGGGAGATTGTCTCAACTTGCTTGGACAGTCTACATGATAGCTACATGACTTTTGCGAAAGCAATTTATCAATAAAAAAGGAGTAATCCGATGTCCAATTCACCTTTAGAGCCGCAGAAACCCGATCAATCCCGGTTGATTGAAGAGATCGAAAGACAGCGCCTCAATAGGCCTCAAACGGAAAACATTATGGAATTGATTGAATGCCACTCGCAAGCCATGCAATTAACACCTCCACTGTACACAGCACGTGCTCAGCAACAAACTAATCAACGCGCGGCTGAAGGGGCTAAAAAAGAGCCGACCGGTGTTGGTAAACAGAGACTCCTTTCTCCACTAATTTCTCAAGAAGTAGATGAATTCAAAGGACTTGCAAATTTTCTAATGAGCTGTTCAGTTTCCCCTAAAGATGCAAAAGCTCTTGAAGATGACCTGCACTTCCTTACGAATTTGCAAGAAAAGCAGCAATATGGTCCTAAAGAATTGACTCAACTGACAGAGATGATTCAGAAGTTCAACATGATGGGAGATAAACTCTCCCCTGCAGAGCGCAAGGAGTATTGGTCGCAAGTCGCCCTGATGTATGATGTTATATCAAAAATGACCAAGAAAATGGGGGCTACTGCAAGCAACAAGGATGACAAAAAGCTTTACAAGTCGCTTGGTGCTGCAGCTCAATCTGACAGTGGGGCGGCTTCGGCTAAAGCTGATGGAAATGAGTCATTGGCTCAGATGTTTATCGATGAGATTTTAGGGCGTTACATGCCTCAGGAAGAGGCGGAATTGACTATGATTGCGCTTATGTTGGAATTTCAGAACTTTGGTGCAAGTTCGATGAATGATTTGCTGAATCTCATCCAAAACTTTGGAACAGCATTGAACGATTTTAACTTGAGCTCGATGCTGGGTACGCCAACGACAGCTGGTGGAAACACTTACCCAAATGGTCAGAGTATTTACGACCAGTGGAAAAAGGAACAAGATTCGGTGACTAGAGACACAAGCGAGTTGAATAGCTTGAACAGTAAAATTCATGATCAATTGCAAGATATCGATCAAAAGTTGAATGCCAATCCTCCTCCGAGTCCAGATGTGAAGGCGGGATTGGAGCAGATGAATTCACAGATTGAGGGGGAACAATCTTCCATCAGCGGCGCTCTTCAAAACTAGTCAACT
>CAZXQV010000019.1:0-12439 GCA_964643195.1 uncultured bacterium
CGTTATAAAGAAGAATTGGCTACAGCTGCCTAAGCTCCACTTTCAATTACACCCAACCTTTATTTTATAAAGCATTTAAATTTGTTCTTTTGTTATAATATTAATTATGAATAGTGATCCTCTAGCTTACAGACGTGAAGATGATCCCTGCTTTAAGTTTTCCCAGAAGGGTTCGCTTGCCTGTGAAGTTGCGGTAGCACTTCTGGCTATCGCAGGCCTTGCTGCACTCCTTGCCTGCAAGTTTGCCAAAGTGGGAAAGCTCAATGATACAGCTTTCATAGCTTTAGCTGGAACGGGTGTGGCCATCCCCTTCCTACTCCTCATGAAAAGGGTGGTTCCCAAAGCTTATACAGCTTATCAAGAACATCTCAAAATTACTCGCTCTAAGACTCTAAAAAATGCTGTTGATAGAGATATTCGTCAATGGGCAGCAAATGTAATACCGCCTACTAATGCTCTTTTAGAAGCTAGACAATGGGAGGAAGAGCACGCTCTACGAACTATTCTACCCCCTCTACTTCCAGAGAATTTTGAGATCCAATTTCCTGAAAATATGATTTTTGAACCGGCAGTGCCTGATCCAGAGCTCAGAATAGGTTCATACGCTGTCTATCATACCCCTCCAACTTTTGTCCTTCGCTATGATGAAATCGGTTATTTAGCTATTCAACAAGTTGAGTCTCATGATGAACCCGCTGACTGGAAAGTAACCGCTTGGTGGACATCTCTTCAAATGCTCGAAGGTGAAGACGGTATTAATCCTATCAACTTTCAAGGCCCATTTCCATTCCCATTCATCTATGGACGCGGAGACCAGGTTTACACTGCTCCGATCCGCGATGATGGCTCCTTTGACTTTACCCAAGAAGCCGATGGTCAAGCGGCTTTAGTTCAAGTCAAAGCCTTCATCGCAACCCACCTCACACAGCCTGAATAACAACGTTCTTCAGAAAGATTCTTATACCAAACCGGGAAAATAAGTTCATGAATTAGGGCCAGATAGTGCGGCAAATTTGAGAGAGCATTTTGACGCTCATCTTTTTAAACATGAGTGAGAAAGGATCCTTCAAAGGTGTCGTGCTAGATGGTCCTTATTCATGAACTTATTTTCCCGGTTTGGTATTACCCTTCTAGCGAAAAAGTTGTGCAAGTTTTTCCAATCGCGCTTTCTCAGCCAATTCAAGCAGCAATTGCCTATTGTATAGCCTATTTTCATGATTGTCATTACGCAATAAAGCTTTTACTAATGAAATTCCGTGTGTACCAGATATATATGATCGATAAAATCGATTTTTAAATAGGATTTCAAGTGGAGGATCAGAAGCCCCAAATTTTTTCATAAGTTTGATAAGAGGTTCATAGCTGCCTTCATCGGCACTTTTCAGCGTTTGAATATACTCTTTACGCACTTCACTATTTTGACTAAGATGGCTTGGCCAGATTGGATGCGAACATCTCCATGCTAAAAGAAAACGATCTGCAATTAACCGTGAAAAACGACCATTGCCATTTTCGAAAGGATGTATATGCACAAGTCGATGGTGAATTCTTGCAGCCATTTCAACAAACGTTAATTCTACAGGATTTTGCGACCACGACAGCACTTCGAAACACAACTCCGCTAACTGTGTAGGAATTAGTATTGGTTTAATGCCAATGGATGTGATCGATTTTCTGTAAGAACCAGCCCACTCCCAGACATTACTGAACATGGCTCGATGAGTCGTTTTTAGTTCCTCAACATGGAACCATTTTTGAGGGTTAGCAACTGGTTTGAGTAAATAATTTTTCTGCGCATGAGCAATATTTTCTGCTTCTACTCTATTCAGATCATTTAGGTGATGCACCCAACCAGGAATAAGTCCACTACAATCCACTATCGGTGTAGCTCCATCGGGAAATTCAAAACGTTGGATCATAGATCACCTCATTCTTCCCAAAGTTTGGCTGGGGACCCTCTCAATAATTCATCTTCTTGCTGTTTTAATAGCTCTTCAATGAATCGAGGGTCCGGTTGCTGTTCTTCCAAGTTCATCGTTCCCTTCAGATAGCGCACTTGCTTTTCTGCTATCTTGCTGGCCTGCTTGCGTTTGAGCATTTCAATAGGCTCTCGCAGTGCGGGAGCAATTATTAGGTCGCATACAAGCGCATCTAAAAGTTTCTGTAATGTCGATAGATTAATGTCTTTCTGCCCATTTTCTACACGTGAGACCGTCGATTGGGGAATCCTCGCTCGAACGGCTAATACCTTTTGGGACATGCCAAGTTGAGTGCGAATTAATTTGATGAGCTGCCCAATTGGAAGCCCCCTTATAGCAATTTGTACATGTCTCGAAGCGCTGCTTATTTCCTCGATCAACAACTTTTCTGAAGCAGACAAAGTCTTCATCTTTCCTCCTTGCTTTTTTCATTATAGCACCTGCGCTATAATATTCAATAGTTTTTATGCCTATAAGGCATAAAATATGCTGTATTTTATAGCATAGGCACTATAATTTTGATTTTTTTCCTAGGACTTGCAGACGCTATTTATCTTACATATTGATTGTGAACATTTTAAAAAATGATCCTTTAGCTTACAGAAGTGAAAAGGACCTCTTCCCTGTCCTCTTTTATCTATGGACGCGGAGACCAGGTTTACACTGCTCCGATCCGCGATGATGGCTCCTTTGACTTTACCCAAGAAGCCGATGGTCAAGCGGCTTTAGTTCAAGTCAAAGCCTTCATCGCAACCCACCTCAGACAACCCTAATAAATTAATCTAGGTAGAGAGTCGAAATTGCATCGACACTATCCCACTATTTCCTCTATAATAGCCTATTTTGTGAGGAATGGAATGTTTGATTTTTTAAAAAAAATTATTGGAAGCTCGCAAGAGCGCACTATCAAGCGCTTGAGACGCCTTGTCTCTAAAGTAACACAATTCGATGAGCAATATACATCACTGACCAATGATCAACTCAAAGCCAAAACCCAAGAGTTTAAAGAGCGCATCCGCAATGGTGAATCACTAGACTCTCTCCTCCCAGAAGCGTACGCCACTGTAAAAGCAGCTTGCCGTCGCATGATGGGCTCTGATATCCATGTATCTGGCTATGACCAGAAATGGGACATGATCCCTTATGACGTCCAAGTTTTGGGAGCGATCGCCATGCACTATGGCTACATCTCCGAAATGCAAACTGGTGAAGGAAAAACTCTTACAGCTACTTTGCCTCTCTACTTGAATGCGCTCTCTGGCAAGCCTGTGCATTTGGTGACTGTGAACGACTACTTGTGTGAACGGGACTGTCAATGGGTGGGCTCCATTTTGCGCTGGCTCGGCCTTACAACCTCTGTTTTGACCAACAATACTCCGATGCACAACCGCCGCCAAGTCTACAATGCTGATGTGGTTTATGGGACAGCTTCAGAATTTGGCTTTGACTATTTGCGCGACAACTCAATGGCGACCACAAAAGAGCAGCAATCTCAACGAGGCTTTTTCTTTGCTATCATCGATGAAATCGATTCGATTCTGATCGACGAAGCGCGCACGCCGTTGATCATTTCTGGCCCGGTTCCTCAAAGCACGCAGATGTATGACCAGCTGAAAGATAGCGTGGCTATGCTTGTGAAGATGCAGCGCGATCTCTGTAACGCTTTAGGCCAAAAGGCAAAAAAGCTGATCGGCGACTCTCTAGAAACAGATAGCTTGCCTAGTGACAAAGAGGGCATGAAACAGATAACGGAAGGCTGCCGTCTTCTTTGGATTGTAAGCCGTGGTATGCCGCACCACAAAGTTTTACGTCGTGCCAAAGAGCAACCCGATCTGCGTGCCCAGATCGACAAATGGGATTTGCATTATGTGAGCGACCAATACAAAGAAGAGAAGGCTGAGGCTATTGCTGAACTGCTCATGATGGTAGAAGAGAAGAGCAACGACTTTGAATTAACCGATAAAGGAATCACAGCTTGGGCTGAGATCTCCGGCGGAGCTGTTGAAGACTTTGTGATGCTCGATCTCGGATATGAATATGCCCTGATCGATGAGTTGGAAATCTCCGAAGAGCAGAAGATGGAGAAGAAGCTCTTGATCAATGCGGAAGATGTGAAACGGAAAGAGCGGGCCCACAATCTGCGTCAATTGCTAAGGGCTCATCTCTTGATGGAGCGCGACATCGACTACATTTTGGATGACGGAAAGATTGTCATCATTGACGAAAACACAGGCCGTCCACAGCCTGGCCGCCGTTTTTCAGATGGACTGCATCAAGCGATCGAAGCAAAAGAGGGCGTCAAGATTCAGAAAGAGACCCAAACCTACGCTACAGTCACACTACAAAACTACTTTAGAATGTATGAAAAGCTTGCCGGTATGTCAGGCACGGCGATCACTGAGGCTAGTGAATTCAAAGAGATCTACAAACTAGAAGTTTTGCAGGTCCCTACCTACAAAAAATGCATCCGTGAGCAGTTGAATGATGAAATCTACATGACAGAGCGTGAGAAATATAACGCTTTGATCACTCACATCAAAGAGATCCATGCAAAAGGTCGGCCTATTCTTCTTGGAACCGAATCTGTTGATGTTTCAGAGAAACTCTCACGGATTTTGCGTCAAAATGCGATTCCACATACTGTCTTGAATGCCAAAAACCATGCTCATGAGGCTGAAATCATCGCTGATGCAGGCAAACCTTTTGCTGTCACAGTTGCGACGAACATGGCAGGGCGGGGAACAGACATCAAAATGAAAGATGACGCCGCTAAACGTGGAGGCCTGCATGTAATAGGGACAACACGCCACCAATCACGCAGAATTGACCGCCAGCTTTTAGGTCGTAGTGCACGCTTGGGAGATCCCGGCAGTTCCAAATTCTACATCTCTTTTGAAGATCCTTTGATGCGTCTTTTTGCTTCTCCAAGGTTGACACAGATGATCCAACGTTTTCGTCCTCCAGAAGGAGAACCGATCTCGGCATCAATTTTGAATCGCTCTATCCAGACTGCACAGAAGCGTGTGGAAGGCCGCAATTACATGATGCGGAAACACACGCTCGAATATGACGATGTCATGAATAAACAGAGACAGGAGGTGTACAACTTTCGCAATGAGATTTTGCGCAGTGAGCACATAGTACAAGAGGCTCACGGCTTGCTTGAAAATGTTTGTGACATGCTTGCCGCTGAACATTTCCAATCACGTGGACATGAGGGGGGATGGAGTCCTGATGCTTTCTGCAAAGCACTGCTTTCTTACTTCCCTGTTAATTTCACTGTCGAAGAATTTGATGATGATCACACAAGTCGTGAAGAGTTCGCAGAGCGCGCGAAAAACAAGGTGATCACCGCTTTTGCAAAACTCTATAACCACGAATTGATGCGGGTACAAAACGAAGAGCGGGCAAAAGCCGCTGTCCGAGGGGTGATTCTTCACAAGGTCGATGAACTCTGGCAGGAGCATCTTCTTGCTATGGACCATCTGAGGACGGAAGTAAGCCTGCGAGCAGTGGCTCAGCGTGATCCGCTGATGGAATTCAAACATGAAGCTTTCCGCCTCTTCCATGAACTGACAGCACGCCTACACACAGATACCGCCCGCAATCTTTTCAAAATTGAATTGGCTCCACAAAGCGGGCTCTTCCAAGACATCCTTGATCAAATCAATATGGAAAGCAAAAGAATGATCTTCGATCAAGGTGGAGAAGGTGAAAAAATTATTTTTAATTCTCCAAAAGAGCCCCTTGAAGAAAAAAATTCTACCCCATTTTCCATCTCTTCTAAAATTGGAAGAAATGATTTATGTCCTTGTAAGAGTGGGAAGAAGTATAAAAAGTGCTGCGGTCAAACCGAAGAAGCTGTAACTTAAAATTTTTCTTCATATTTCCTTAAAAGATTTGTTTTTCTAAGGTGATGATTAATGTTTCGTAAATGATTTCCAAAGGAGAGTTTGATGTTAAAATTGACTTTGACCGTTGCAGCCATGATGAGCATTTTTCTTTTTGCTTCCGAAAAATATTATCTGAGGCCAGAGCAGATCGCAATAAGTGAAGAAACTATTTATGTCCAATTGGACGATGGTTTAGTAGAAGTCGATACCTTGCTTGTTGATCAAGGGGGTCTTTATATGAGCGACAACAATATCCGCTGTGCAGAATGCCACCGTTCATTACTTGTCGAAACTCCCTGCCATAAGAGACTGAACCCAAAAAACACTTGTCATAAAAGGCTCAATCCCAAAAACACTTGTAGTGTGACTTAAAACATCGGCAAAGAAAAGAGCTCCGCGGTGGATCGTCCAGCGCGGGGCTACCTAGCTATCCGCCAACCAAAATAAATCAATGGCAGAGAGCCGAGAAAATAGAAGAAAGCCATACTTTGTTTCCAATGTAGAATCAAAACACCCTCTTTTGAAAACAAGAGTAAAAATAAACTGAACAGTAAAAAACCAATCCCGGGAAGCAGCAGCAACATAGCCATCAGTGCTCCTTTGACTGGAACAGCCTCTTCCTCCTCATTTTCCAAAGAACTTTTCCACTCTTCGTCACTCACTGCCACAGTAGCTTCACTTGGCAATGCTGATCTCGGATGGAAATAAAAAGGATCATTTTCACTTGTTGGAGCTTTTTGAAATGGACTTCCCATTTCTTCGCCTTTATGTGGATGATGCTCTCCCTCATGAGGCGCTGGATTTGAAATATCTACCCCACAATAGGGACAACTCTCTAGGTGGAGACTCACCACTCCATCACAATTCCAACAAATTCTTTTTTCGTTTTTCTTCGTCATCCGGTACTATTTACCAAAATGTATAACATCTTATATAATATATATCCTTTAAGGTGATTATGGACAAAAAGAAATTTGATCTCATTGTGATCGGCAGCGGCCCAGGTGGCTATGTTGCAGCGATTCGCGCAGCACAACATGGACTTAAAACTGCACTCATTGAAGCCGGTGACCTCGGCGGCACTTGTCTTAATCGCGGCTGCATTCCTTCTAAAGCATTAATCGCCAATGCTGAAGTTCTACGCAAGGTCCGTGAAGCGGCAAACTACGGTGTTTCCTGCGAAAATGTTGCCTTTGATTATGCAGCGATGAAGGAACGCAAAGATGATGTCGTCAAAAATATCCGCAATAGCTTGGAAGGTTTGATCAAAAGCAACCAAATCACTATCTTCAAGGGGTATGGGAAGTTTTTATCGCCACGTGAACTGAAAATTATTGGCCAAGATAATGAAGTGCTTGAAGCGGAGAAGATCATCATCGCTACAGGCTCGGAGCCACGCCCCTTACCCCTCATTCCTTTCGATCACACAGTTGTGCATGATTCAACTTCTCTACTCAATTTAACGAAGTTGCCTAGAAGACTATTTATTGTGGGTGGTGGCGTGATTGGCTGTGAATTTGCCTGCTTGCACAACGCCTTTGATGTTGAAGTCACTATTTTTGAAGTTCTCCCCTCAATTTTGGCAATGGAAGGGAAAAATGTCTCTGATCTGTTAACGCGCTCTTTCAAAAAACGGGGCATCAATATTGAAACCAATGCTGTGATTGATGAGGTAGATCGCTCGCCTAATGGGATCTCTTTTCATTTGGCGGATGGGCGGAAATTTGAGGCCGACATGGCTCTTGTTTCAGTTGGACGCAAATTCAATAGCGAGAATCTAGGATTGGAAAAAATTGGATTGGCTGTCGCTGCAAATGGCTCTATCCCTGTGAATGAGCATCTCGAAACGAATGTCCCTGGAGTCTACGCAATCGGCGATGTGACCGGAAAGTGGGTTTTGGCTCATGTCGCTTCTCATCAAGGTTTGATTGCTGCTGATAATGCAGCAGGAATCAAACATGTAATGGATGAAAAGGCTGTGCCCTCTGTGATTTTTACAGATCCTGAGATCGGCACAATAGGGCTTACATTAGAGCGTGCGATTCAACAGGGCTATGATGCTACAATCGGCAAATTTCCCTTCCAAGCTTTGGGCAAAGCGCAGGCCACGATCCAAACTGAAGGATTTGCCCAGATTGTCGTAGACAAGCCGACTGGCCAGATTTTGGGAGCTCAAGTGGTTGGCTACGGTGCCTCTACTCTAATTGCCGAGATGGCAATCGCTATTAGCAATGAACTTACAGTGCAATCGATTGGTGACACGATCCATGCCCACCCAACAATTGCTGAAGCATGGATGGAGGCTGCTTTTATAGCAACCGATATGCCTCTACATTTGCCACCAAGGCCAAAAAAATGACCGACGAACGTTTTAAATCCGCTCCTTCTGTCAATACGCGCCGCCTCAATGTGCTGCCGGACAATCCAGATCGTGAAGCGCTTGGACGTTTTCCAAGCTGGCTTCACCGCAAAATGCCGGTTGGAAAATCGCTCTGGCAGACTCATGATGCCATCAATACTTTGCCGACGGTCTGTGAAGAAGCAAAGTGTCCCAACATGTTGGAATGCTGGTCTCAAAAGACAGCTACGTTTTTAGCTATGGGTAAAGAGTGCACGCGCAATTGTGGTTTTTGCGATATCGACTTCAATGCAAAACCTCAACCACTCTCTCTTGATGAACCTATGAGAATCGCTGAGAGCGCGAGAAACTTGGGGTTGCGCCATGTAGTAATCACGATGGTCGCTCGCGATGATCTACCTGATGGCGGCGCTTCTCATATGGCAAAAATCATTCACGAAGTCAAAAAAGGAGCTACAGTCGAAGTATTGACGTCCGATTTTCAAGGAAGTGAGGAGGCTCTCGCTACTGTCTTAGAAGCCTCTCCTCATATCTTCAATCACAATATTGAAACCGTAGAAAGACTGTCGCCTCGCGTGCGGCATAAAGCGTCCTATCAAAGAACGTTAGAGCTTCTGAGTAAAGCCCGCAAGCTCAATCCTCATCTGCTGCTAAAATCTGGGTTGATGGTTGGCCTTGGCGAAGAGATCCAAGAAGTAGAAAAGACCATCGAAGACCTCTATAGGGTGGGTTGTCAAATTATCACGATTGGGCAATATCTACAGCCTAGTCGACGTAAATTACGTGTGAAATCTTTTGTGACCCCTCAACAATTTGAGGGTTTTGTTGCATTTGGCAAAAAGTTGGGAGTCCCTTTCATCTACTCAGGCCCTTTTGTACGTTCGAGTTATAATGCAGCAGCAGTTTTTGAGGAATTAAATGGATCGAAAAAGTTTTGAAGAGTTAGTTGAAGAGAGCTCTGGCCTCAATGGCCACAGTCATACCAATGGTCACGATTTGCTTATGGAACCAGATGGGGGTTTTGAGCTCACTGATGAGATAGACCATGAAATTTTGATGCACCGCGATGCTCATTTCGGCGGTGATTTCAACGTGATGTTGCAGTACTACGAAGAGGACGGTATTGGTGTAAACCCTGATTTCGACTTTGAACGTATTGTTTATCTAAAAGAAGTCGAAGATCAAATCGATGGTAATCTTGCAGCTCTCGTGCTTTCTATTCCTGAAGCAGAGCGTGTAGCAAAAGCGCGCGCCACCTACACCCAACTTAAAGAAGTATATGAAGGGGATAATGATTTAGCCAAACTTGTCGCCGATCTAATACTTTGTGAAGAAGAAGATCCGGAAGAACTCATCGAAGAGATCTTAGAAATGAATGAAAGGATCATTCCTGATCTAATTCGTATTGTAGAATCCGCTGATGCTTATGACCCACTCTCTCCCGGCTATGGGCTTGCTCCTGCCCTTGCTATTCATTGCCTTGGAGAACTTAGAGAAGCCCGAGCGGTTGTTCTTATTTTTGAACGTTTTGGTTCTGAAATGCTCTTTGATGAAGAGATTCTTTTGGAAGCTTTGCAGAAAATTGGAGAGCCTGCGAAACAATTTTTGTTGCGGATTTTAAAGAGCCGGCCGATCACTTCTGACAATATCCATGCCGCTTTTGCACTCACCTCTTTCGCACAAGATACAGAGATAGCGATTTGTGCTTATGAAGAGCTCCAGTCTCCTGAGATATGCGATAAACCACTGCTTTCAACTTATTTGCTTTGTCACTGCGACGCTTTACAACGAACTGCTCACCGCGAGAATTTCATTGCAATGGCGCGAGATTCTGCATTGCCTAGAGCGATGCGCCTTGAGATAGAAAATATTGTGCGTGACTGGAAGTAATGTGACTCTTCACCTCCCGCCTTCGGCAGGAAGTGAAAAAAAGGACTTAGCCGATTCAGTTGAAAACTGCAGAATTATAGTCGATTAATCGACTATAATTGCATTGTATGATATGGTCACGACAAACGACTCATCTCAGGATATACCATGCTACGCAAGTTTCTACTATTTACTCCTCTACTGTTTCTTTTAGCGTGTAACTCTCGCACAACAATCGCCAATAATATGACGGAAAGAGATGCCAACGAAGTGGTCGTTCTTCTCGTTAGCAAGGGCATCGAAGCTCAAAAAATTCCAAGCGCTGTCTCCAATGTCGGCGGTGGTGGTGGAGTAAAAACCTGGGACATCTCTGTTCCCGCAAAACAGATCACCGACTCTCTTGCTATTTTAAATCAAGCAGGATTGCCACGGGTTAAAGGAACCAATCTGCTCGATCTTTTTGGGGCGCCTGGGCTAGTCCCTTCTGACATGCAGAACAGGATTCGCTATCAAGAAGGTCTTTCTATGCAATTGGCCAATACCATTCGTACCATGGATGGAATCATCGATGCGAATGTACAGATCACCCTCCCTACGGATGATGAAGATCAACAAAAATTGACCGCTTCAGTTTATGTAAAGCACCGAGGGATTCTTGATAATCCAAATAGCCTTCTCATCACGAAAATCAAACGTCTGGTATCTAGTGCCGTTCCAGGTTTGAGCATCGATGATGTCTCTGTTGTTTCTGATAGAGCACTCTACTCCGATATTACTTTAGAACAGGTGCAACGCGGAGAGGATTTGAGTTATATTTCAATTTGGGGAGTGACCGTTGCTAAAAGTTCCGTGGGTCTCTTTCGCACCATCATTTACACTTTCATCCTTATCATCTTTATCTTAGCATGCATTCTATTATGGACTGCATGGAAGATGTTGGGATTGATCAAGCATGAAGGTTGGAGAAATTACTTCAATCCAACACCCTATAAACATGCAACAACGTCCGAATTAAATGCATCGGAGGGTGAACTGTGAAGTTAAAAGAGAAGGCGATGATTCAAGCTCTTCTTGTTCATTTTCAACAAGATTCCAAGATCTTGCGCTTTTTAGCTCCAGGAATGCAAAAGGAAATTCAGGCTCTCGCACCCCCACAGCATCTGAACTTTGCAACTATCCTCTCGCCAACGAAATGGATCGATCGAGTCCACTACTCTTGGTTCTATCCTTTTGTATCGACGCTTCCTTTGCAGTCGCAATCTCTTTTCTTTCCTCTTTTTTCTCCCCAGCAGCGCAACGGTTTAGAAACGATGCTGAAAAGAGAGATCCCTTTTGGGAGAGCTTCTCCTTTTATAACCTTCTATTTAGCTGAGTATCTACGCAAGCGACTCCAAAAGGAGGAGGTCCTTCCGCTTGATGCTTTGCCGAGGTCTTCTCTAAATCCACTGATCAAAGTCAAATGGTCTGCTCTGATGGAAATCATCAATTATTTGGGCCTTTTTGACCTTGCTTGCGATTTCAGACAGATTGTTGACAAAGCAGTGATCAAGCGGATTTACAAAGCCCTTCCTCCACAACATACTGCGTTTTTGCAATATGCTAGTAAGCAAACCATGAAGTGGACGAGTCCCAAGCTGAATCTGCACCATTGGGATGGGGATGTGAAAAAATTACAAGTCCTTTTACATAAGCGCGGTATCATGCGCCTAACTAAAGGAATTTTGGAAGAGCATTTGAGTTTTCGTTGGCATTTGATTCATCGTCTAGATGTAGGAAGAGCGCAAGTTATGATGAATAGTCTAAAAGAGCCGATTGACCATGCTTTGATTCCTTATTTCAGAGCTCAAATTCTACAGATTGCAAGTAAGGTAGTCTCATGAAATTTTTTTCGCTCATCAAAAATGATGAAGTACACATCGCGCCTGATTCCAAAGTCATCCCATCTGCTGAATTTGAGAAGCTAGTTGAAGGAGATGAACTGATTGAACAGATTCATCAGCAGATCGAGTTATACAGAAAAGAAGTCGAAGTCGACTGTCAAAAAATTAAAGAAAAAGCTGAAGAAGCAGGCTTTGCAGAAGGTCTTGCTAAATGGAATGAGCAGCTACAATTTTTGGAAAAGGAAAAAGAGCGTGTTGAAGAGCAGATGAATAAAACCATTATTCCTTTAGCCCTAACAGCTGTCAAAAAGATCCTTGGAAAAGAGCTTGAGATGAAACCGAGCATCGTTGCCGATATTGTAAAGACTGCACTGAAGCCAGTGTCTCAGCATCGCAAAATCACGATTTTTGTGAATAAAGAAGACCTTGATTTGATCGAAGAAGAGCGGACTGAAATCA
>CAZXQV010000020.1:0-12432 GCA_964643195.1 uncultured bacterium
GTGCCTTGGCAGAGGCAATAAGAGGATCTCCTCGGTTATTGGAGGTTGATCAAACAATCGCCATGCAAGCCCTCCCTGCCTGATCTTCATTTTTTAAGATCCCCCCCCCGCCGAAGCTGGGGGGGGGATCTGAACTGTTACAAAGTTTACGAAATGAAATTTTGTAACCCATTAACTCTAAAGCAGCAAAACCTCCAGCTGGAATCACTGGGGAAATGTATAGCGCATCCAATTGAATCGATTATAGGTTGTTGCGATCCAGCGGGAATGATTATAAACTCACCATCGACGCTCTTTACTGATGATATTGAATAGAGGCTCACCGGTTGAACTCCAGTAGCCAGCATCACGCAACCATGCCGCTGAGTTTTTGCTGTAAGTTTTGCGACAACTCTTCTGGAAACAAAAATCGAGAGGTATTTCTAAAATGACACCACGGTTATAATAGTTGACACCATGAACCAAATCTTCAGCATTTGTAAAAGTCATCCAACCACCTAACCGAAGCCCATTATCGAAATAACGAACCCCTTCAAGATATCCCCCCTTATCGTACGCTAAAAACTGCCCAATCGATGCCTTGATCGCAAATTGTAAAGGAGCAAAATCCCAATAAACACTCAGAAAATACTGCTGTAAAGTAGAGTAGTTGCTGTAAACAGCAATGCTCGCATCTGGCCCCTCCCACCGCCTTAGTTTAGATTGAAATCCAAGCCCTGTGTAACTTCGCTTTCTTAAAACAGCCCCCTCAATTCCTAAGGCTAAACATGAATCAGCTGGATAACAGAGCCACTCACCCGCAATACCCGCGTAGTTCAACTGAAAATAACCAAGCGCTGCCCTTCCAAAGTGGCCCTTACCAAAATTCCAGCTTCTTTGCGCGTAAAGATAGTCCCAATTGTAAATTCCAAACTTCTCATAATTGATCAAATCAGTCGCGACATTAGGCAACGTCGACGGATGCACAATAAATCTATCGGAAACGCTATGAATATTCGATAAGGCAGACCAACTCATCTGCGCTGCATAGTAGACACCCTTGATAAAACCATCCGCCCTAGCCGATAAACGCGCAGCATATTTAAATTTACCCGAAGCACTACCGAAAAAAGTGCTGTAAGTGGGAAAAACAGCCCACTGTGCACGCGGTGAAGCGCAATGATAAATGAGGTGGCTCTCTCCATTTGACCCACAATAAACATTCTTTCTAGGCGAAATCACCTCCATTTCAAACGGGTTTACACACTCTTGCCTATAAGATTCTAACCACGCTCGTGGATAAGTATACTCTTGGCAAGGGAGATCATAGGATTCAATGATGATCACCACTTCATCAATATTGGAAGGAACAAGCCCTGCAAGCACAGCTTGCATACGGCGGCGCATCACCTCTTCATGCCTATAGGTGCAATTGCGCAAAGAGATCCGCAAAATCGAGCACTCGCCACACCTGTCGATCCAAGCCCTATGCACATCAAATCCCTGACATTTCAAAACAAAAGCCATATCTTGAATCATGAGCGCTTCAGGTCTGTAGCAGCCCAAAGGCTCATGGTCAATCGGCGCTTTGTAAATCGGGGGATCTTTTGCCTTCGGAATCAAATTCTCAAGTTGAGAAATGTTGAGGTGGAAGGTAGCACTCCCAGCAAATTGATCGCCTCTAATATAGCTTCCTGAAAGATAGCACATTTCTGCTAATTGGTATTCGATACCGAAGTTGATGGGACTATGTGAAACACGCCCATTGGGATGGGGCTCAACCTTTGGATCAGAGTAATTCGTGGGATCATATTCAGCGGCAACGCCCATTCCCTTAAACCAGCAGTTTTCAGAACGCCACCAAGGATACCAAGCAAAACCTCCAAAAAATCCGCGAGATGGCCCTCCAGTATAACGCCCAGCCCCCCAACCCAAAGATGTTTCCATACCAAAAGAGGGGAAGACGTAGGTGCCCACGATAAAATAATTGCGAAAGGTCTGTGAACCAAAAAAGTCCTCAACCCCAAACGCTAAACCAGGCAAATCATAAGAAGACTGCTCAGGTGTCATGATATTGATTTTCAAATTCGCGCCTCGGTCAGCAATATCACCAAAGCCCTTTGTAAGAACGGAATCAGGCACACCGACAAAGATGCGATAGGCATAGCTAAAAGAGAGATTCGCATAAGGCTGCGCATAAGCGATCCAATTGCGATAAGGAGGAGCAATCGCTAATCCTCCACCTAAATCTCCAGGCTTTGCCATACGAGCAGAGGGAGTAACAAAATACCCCCCTTCGAAGATGTAATTGTAGGTAATGGGAAACCACTCGTAGAGACGCGCATCCCAGTAAGCCGCTGTAGCTAAATCTTCCGCGAGCGCATCAAAATCCCATTGTGCAGAGAGCAGCGCAGGCCAAAGAATCAATAGGGATAGAAAATGCTTCATTGAAGCACTATTTGATAACAGAACGCCGTTGAAATATCAATGACCCATCTCTTTCGCAAAAAGATGTAAACCTTGCTTAACAATTGCTACCATTTCAATCTTTGACGGACAAATAAAGGTTGGCAAGATGAAATCTTCCGCAGCCACTTCATAAACTCCCAAAATTTCCGCCAACTCAAAATCTTGAGCTAGAAGAGCTTTTACAAGATGAGCTGTTGGGATCCGCATCGGCATTACTTTGTCATAAATCGCAGGATCCACAAAAGCTCGCTCTTCGCCATGCTGGTTTGTTGTAAATAGATAGGATTTTTTTGGAAAAAAGCCAGATAAATAGGTGCGCGTAGCTGAATATTTATTCTGACCTAAGCGTAAGAAGTGGAATTTTTGGCGCTTTATATTTACAGGCAAAACGGAAGCACAGCTATCAAAAAAGCCGAGGAAATCCGTCGGATCTGCAGAATTCCCAGAAAGTGGATCTCCTGAAATGTAACAAAGAAGTTCTTCTGTCACGCGCCCTTTTGTCAATTCAGAGATTGGATAACCCATACGACCTTGGAAATAAGCGCCTTCCATTACCCCATCCCCTCCAAGGCCGATGACACGATCTACATAGTACCTTCCTTCAGCCATCAGCTTTCCAATCGTGATCACGCCCTCAACATCGATAGTCCACGTATAGTCACTAACTTTTTTGATCGGCATCACGTGGTGGATGTGTACCGAAGGATTGCTTGCAGGATAGGGCCCCTCTACTGAATGCCTTTCCACCCCTTGTGCACTTATAAAGCTCCTACACTGACTTCCCTGCTGATGAACTAGATGGAGCTGTGCAATCTTAGCTAAAGCTTCCAATCCTTTCGCAAAGTACTCCTCACGGCCCTCTACTTGCCTATCAGGTGAAGGAACCAAGGGCCTTAATTCAACAGCTCTTACAAAAATAGCACGGGGTAAATGCGTCGGATCCGCGATCAAATCAAAGGGGCGCAACCGAATATGTGGAAAAATTCCTGCGCGCAGAAAAAGCTCGAGCAGAGATTCTTTGCTCAGACTTTCTGGTAATTTGTGAATGAATGCTTCTTCCTGATCAGCGACATCTATGACGACGTCCAAAAGGCGTCGTTTTAAACCGCGTCTCACTTCAGCGACGACCCCGCCTGCTGGGGAGACAAACATCTGACCTGGTATAGTCTTGTTTTCCGCAATCGGCTGACCCAGCTTGACAGACTCTCCAACTTTTACAAGCAATTTGAACGGAATATCATCGAATGAATTGAGATTGAGGGCGACCTTCTTTGGTTTAGGAAGAGAACTTAGAGTAGACTGGTTTCTACAGCTAAAAGGAATGTTGAGCCCGCGCTTAATTTTGATCTTCATCGACCCTGAGTATAGACAAGGAAATTCTCGGAGTCAAGAAGCTATCCTGAAAGCCAGTTTTTTCTTTTGCTAAACTTCTTGGTCTGCTTTTCACCTTTCACCGGCTTATTGCGGAGCAACTCTTTCTGAGGCTTTTCAAGCAGATGTACTGTCCTCTGCTTCATTGCGTCACAAGCTTGTCTAACCTGTTCCAATGACTCCCACTCAGTTTTGGTGAAGTTATTTGGATTAGAAGAATATTGTAGAAGCTCTTCACGCGTCATTCCTGTTTTTTTGTAAATCTCCTCCGTTTTCTGCGTTAACTCATCAATCTTCGCTTGAGTCTTACTAATCACCTCAGAGTAATCTACAAGTTCTGTACCAGACTCATCTTGGATGAGCATATCTTCATCTAGCTGTATATCATACATTTCCATTATCTGCCTAAGGGCCGAAACAAGCTCTTTTTCCGCTTCATTAACCATAATTCTTATTATAATTTATTTTATATTTTTAATACCATCAAACTTCTCTAATTCTCGAACTAGTTACAAATCATTGACTTTCAGTTTTCTGAAAAAAATCTTGCTAATATGCGAAAAATATAGCCAATTCAGTTTTCCGCTGAATTGGCTATACTTTTCGATTGGTTTTGTTCAAAACTCATTTTATGTTTTTATTGCCCTTTTATATCTCAAAATTTATACTCCCTCACACAATCATTTTGGATAAATATTATGAGCTACTTAATAGAGTTTCAAAAACTAACAGAAAGCGAACAGCTCTCCCCCTTTCTAAAGATTTGGGAAGAGTATTGCATGTCTGATGAAGTTGATGGTGAAGAACTTGTGAAAGTTCTTAAACTTCTAAAAGACTCAACTTTTGCCTCCCCTTTCGGGCAGCTTGCAGAAACCATTCTCCCTATGTGGAAAAAAATTGAAGTCGAGTCAATAAAGAATGAAGTTTTGCGCCTGATCGTTGACATTCAAACGGGAAACAAACCATTATTTGCCGATCTAGCTCTTGACTATCTCAAGAGAAAATATTCCGACCAAAAAGATTACCAAGACAAGCTCCGTCTCATAGGACTCCGTTCACGGACTAATTTTCAGGGTGCGATCACAAATTTTGAACTACTCAACCACATGACGAAGGGTCAATTCGTCTTTCACACCGGAGGTTGGGGCGTTGGTGAAGTGATGGAGATGTCTCTATTACAAGAACATGTCATTCTAGAATTTGAAGGAATCGGAGCATTAAAAGATCTCTCTTTTGAAAACGCTTTCAAAAACCTTGTTAAACTACCAGCAGATCATTTTCTTGCAAGGCGTTTTGGGAACCCCGATCTTTTAGAAAAAGAGGGCAGAGAAGATCCTTGCGGTCTTGTTCGCTTGTTGCTCAAGGACTTAGGCCCAAAAACTGCTCAAGAAATCAAGGAAGAGCTGGAAGAGCTTGTCATTCCAGAATCAGAATGGACACGTTGGTGGCAAGGAGCTCGTTCTAAGATTAAAAAAGACACGATGATTCGCTCGCCTAAATCGACTAGGGAGCCTTTTGTCCTTCGCGCTGAAGAGGTTCCGCACTATATTCATCTTCAAGAAAACCTGCGTTCTGCAAAAAATTCTGATCAAGTACTGCTTCAAGTTTACAATTTTGTGCGCGACTTTCCAGAAGTATTGAAGCATGCAGAAACTAAGCAGTTGATTAAAGAGCGCTTGATGGCTGCATTAGAGACAGATCCTGAATTCCCATTTTTGAGTCTCGCTCGTAAGTTGCAAGCCTGCTTTTTGCTTGAAGACATTTTTCCAGGCGAGTTTCCTGGGGCACAAGTGAGTTTAATTGGCTCGATCGACAAATTGACTGAGGTGATTCAGCTTGTCGAAACAACCGCCTTTAAAAAGCGCATTCTGGTGGCTGTCCGCCAGTGCCGTAGTGACTGGCAGCAGCTTTTCTTAAATCTATTTTTCCAATTGGAACAGAATAGTTTAAGGGATTATATTGGTAAAGAGCTAGCCTCTCAACCAGAGCTATTCAGGGACAAGATTCGTGAATTGCTTCATAACATGAACCTATACCCAGAAGCTTTTTTCTGGTACTTTCAGAAATTAGATGGTGTTGAAAAGATTCCTTTCAACGACCAAGAGGGCCATCTCCAATTCCTTGAGGCTTTCATGATCGCCCTCCATTTCTTAGAAATGCAAGGTGAAGCATCTAGAGATCTTGTGAAGAAGATGCATAGCTATATTGTATCGGACCGCTATGCTCCTTTGCGCAGAATGATTGAGGCTGCTGACATTGACTATTTAAGAGAGCTGCTGCTGCTAGCGAGCAAATGCTATAGTTTTACAAAGCAAGACACGCGCATCCTTCACAATTTAGCAGAAGTTGTACAGCCCACTCTCGCCAAGAAAAAGAAGAAAGCTTCTTCTGAAGATGAGGAGATCATTTGGACAACTCCTGAAGGTTACAGAAAACTGCAGGAGAGAATTCAAGAACTTGGTACTGTTGAAATGATCAATAATGCGCACGAAATCGAAGAGGCTCGAGCTCACGGAGATTTGCGCGAAAATGCTGAGTATAAATTGGCTCTTGAAAAGCGCACACGTCTTCAAAGCGAGTTAAAGACTCTTTCAGAGCAGATCAATCGTGCTCGCATATTGACGAAACAAGACATCCTCCATTCGATAGTCGGTCCTGGAAGTGTGGTTGAACTGATAGATTCGCAAGGCAAGAAGATATCTTATACACTGCTTGGTCCTTGGGATGCTGACCCTGATAATCACATCCTTTCATATAACTCGAAATTCTCACAAGCTATGAAAGGCCACAAAAAGGGTGATTCTTTTTTGTTCCAAGGGGAACAATACGAAGTGACTGATATGAGGAGTTATTTGGATTGAAGATAGTGCTGGCAACAACGAATGCTCATAAGGTGCGTGAACTAAAGGCATTGTTACGCACTCTTAAGGCAGGACGTAGTTCTGGACCCCTCAACTTCGATCTTTATACACTTCTCAACTTTCCTGATTATCAGCCACCTGAAGAAAATGGTAAAACTTTTGAGGAAAATGCGACTTTAAAGGCTGTACATGCAGCGCGCGCCTTGAATTCTTTTACAATCGCGGATGACTCAGGATTGGTTGTCCCAGCGCTCGGGGGTGAGCCTGGTATCTTTTCAGCCCGTTATGCGGGTCCCAAAGCTTCTGACAAGGAGAATCGCAAAAAACTTTTAGAGCGGATGCGAGGAGTTCACAACCGGTCAGCCTACTTTGAATGCGCAATCGCTTTTGCTTCTCCAGATGGATTAATCAAATGCGTGACGGGAGCGGCAGAGGGCGTCATCTTAGAAGCAGAAAGAGGTTGGCTTGGCTTTGGTTATGACCCTCTTTTCATGAAACATGATTACAATCAGACTTTTGCGGAATTACAAGAAGTGGTGAAAAATAAAATTTCGCATCGCGGCAAGGCTCTGCAAAAACTCGCTCTTATCCTAGAGAGCACTGATTTGACAGCGATTTGAAAAAGATTCAGCTATATAGTTCTCTAGTCCTGGGGTGAAAGTTCTTTGTAAGCGACTTCCAACTTTTCTCGAATCTCATTCATTAAACTAAGCGCATGTGTGATCTCGTTCTGCACTTCTTGCAGCTCACGCAGCTCTCCAGTTATTTGGATTTCTTCAGCCGCGCGCACCCCCTCCAGAGAGGCTAGAGTTCGACTCTTCACCATTTTCAACGAATTTATCCCGGCAATATCATCCATCAATTTTCCAGTTGATTGGTTCCTTACCTTGACTTGTAAGCAAATCATTGATTTTTGAAAAGTGATGAGATCCAAAAAAGCCATTTGTTGCTGAATAAGGGGATGGATGAGCCGCAGTTAATACAAAGTGGCGCTTTGTCGAATCTCCAAGAAAGTGGCGGCATTTGTCCTGAGCGAACTTTCCCCACAAAACAAAAATCACTGGGTCATCTCTTTCGACAAGGCGTTTTACAATGCTATCGGTGAATTCTTCCCATCCCTTCTTAGCGTGAGATTGGGGCTCGCTGGCTCTTACTGTTAGCACGCTATTGAGCAATAGCACCCCTTGTCGTGCCCAACTTTCCAAATTGCCATGTACGGGTGGCTTGAGACAGAGATCTTCTTCCATTTCTTTAAAAATATTTTTCAAAGAGGGAGGGTGTCTGACGCCGATGGGAACAGAAAATGAGAGGCCATGAGCTTGTCCTTTGCCGTGGTAGGGATCTTGTCCCATGATGAGAACTTTGACATCTTCATAATCGACGAAATTTAGGGCATTGAAGACATCTTTTTTGTCTGGATAGACCTGATGATTTTGTCTTTCTTTGGCTAAAAATTGGCTCAGTTTTTCGATGTAGGGTTTATCCCATTCTTGGGAGAGAACCAGGTGCCAAGAGGCGCTTAGTTGAGGGGGCTTCATAGACGTCCAAATATGAAATTTCGAAATAGAACGACTATACATTGACCAAAACAAAAAGCACAAGCATACTGCTAGGCATGAGTGAGAGCAATTTAGTCCGTTTTAAAAACATTTCCAAGAAAAAAGAGGGGATGTTCGCGAATTTCAAAGTGAAAGGTTTGATGGGGGGCACCCATTTTACTGCGTCTATAGCCGTCGATATTGATGCTGCCGAGGTGCATGCTGGTGATACATTAGAAAAAATCATTGAGCAGTGTGCTAAAGTGGGGGTCAAGGAATTCCAGAAGTGTGAATTCCAATTCGAAGGCATTTCCATGATTTAGCTTTTAATCTGGGTGTAGCGCAGCTTGGCTAGCGCACTTGCATGGGGTGCAAGAGGTCGGAGGTTCAAATCCTCTCACCCAGATTCTTTTTAGTCAATGAGTTGCGATTATAGCTCCTCTTTTAGGAATATTAAAATGCATGGGCCCTCTAAAATTTTGATGATGTTTTGAAGAAAATCGAGCAAGGATATGAATATGAAATGAGGGTTCATGGAAACATACGCTGATTCATTGATGAATGATACGATTCAGGAGCTCAAAACACGGTTTGAATTGTTGAAAAAATTGATTCCCGATATGCGAGTTTCAAAATATGCAAAAAAAGATGATCTCATACGATCTCTTGTATCATGGGTTTTTGCAAAAGAAAATCTCAATATCTTGTATGCGAAAGTGAGCAAGCTAGAAAAGTCAGCTTTGCAAGAAACCATTCATAATTTTTCTGGAGTGTATCATTCTTCTCGAATTCAAGCAAAATATGGCGATTGTCCAACATTTCAAGTGAGTTATTGGGATCTAGACAAAAAAACTCCAAGTCTATTATCCGTTCTTTTTACAAAAAACCAAAGATTAACAGAAGATTTACTAATTGTTCTGAAAGAGCTTATTCCTCCTCCCAAAAAGACCAGGATTGCCAGTAAGGAACAACTACCTACAACATTTGTCGTCCCCAAAAGATTTCAGCTTGGGTATGAAGAATTGCATCTTGTCATCCATGAAACAGAATCGGCCGCTTTATCTGACATTGCTTCTATGCTTCGTTTATTTGAGCAACGTCTCGTGGCGGTAGGACCTACTACTGGCAATGTGGCATCTGCAAGTGCTACAAAGATTAGAGAGGTGTTATATACAGGGGATTTTTATGCGCCTGATGTAGAAACAGCCGATGAATATGATGTTCAAATCGGGAAATTGGGCATTCGTCCCTTCGCCTGGCCCCATCTACTTCTAGGGAGCAAATTTGCCAAAATCGAAAATGGCAAGTTAGCGTTAAATCGCTTGGGCACAAAAGCATTGGAATTGCCTCCAAAGGAAGTGATCCGTCTGTTATGGCTAGCGTGGCTTGAAAACGATTTATTTCATGAATTCAACCGTATCGATGTGATTGCAGGACAAAAAGCGAAAAAAAATCCGCTGTATCCCGCATCGGTTGCGAGACAAGCTTTATCAAAAGGGCTCGCGCAAATGCCATCCGGTAAATGGATTGCGATTCATGATTTTTTTAAATTTCTAATCGCTACTGGACAGGGATTTAATGTGATTAAGGAGCCTTGGACGCTTTACATCAGCGATCAACAATATGGCAGTTTGGGATGCGATGATGTGACTTGGGAACATCTCAATGGACGTTTTGCACAAGCATTCTTACTTGAGTATGCAGCAACCCTGGGCATCATTGATGTCTGCCTGACACTGCCATGGAAATCCATGACTGATCATGACGATCTTTGGGGGGCCGATGATTTAAGTGCATTAAGCCGATATGATGGATTAAAGTATTTTCGACTAACAGCTCTTGGTGAATGGATACTTGGAATCAAAACTTCCTATGAAGTGAAAAATCCTGAAAGCAGAACCCAATTCAAATTCCTTCCCAACCTAGAACTTGCATTGACAACACAAACTATCGCTGCATCTGATAAGATTATCATCAATCGCTTATGTGACCAAACTTCCGATAATCTATGGACTCTTTCTAAGATAAAAATTCTGAATTTACTCGAGCAAGGGATTTCCATTGAAGAAATTGAAAGCCAATTGACAGCTCTTTCCGACAATCACTCCTTGCCCCCAATTTTTCGCACTTTTTTTGATGATCTTAAGAAAAAAGAGGGACAGCTCTCCAAACGAGGATCCTATATTCTGATTGAATGCCAGGACGCCCAAATTGCGTTGCTACTTGCAAACGATCGTGAGTTGAAAAAATTTACATTTCTCGTGCCGGAGAGGCAGTTAATCGTTCTTGCTGAACGAGAAGAATATTTTCGAAGACATGTGAAAAAATTAGGTTACTTTCTGCCTTCAACAAATAGCGCTTAAGATCTCACTTACCGCGCTCTGCATCTCAAAGACGAGATTAAATTTGCCGAAGACCAAACCACCTCCCATATCCGCTTACAACTCAACTACTGCATAGAGAGAATCAAACAGTACCACCCCGGCGATAACGTCATCTGCGATCGCTGTCCCATAGACTATATCCCCTACGCCGACTACACCGCCCACTTTGGCCACACAGATATCGATCAAACCTTTGTTCAATCGCAGAAATGGGGAAAATCCGTTCGTAACCCAGTTGACACTCTGTTGATAAACTCATTCATAATTCCACCTCGTTCAAAAGTGCACACTTGTCATCTTCTCATAAACAAGTTATCTTCACTCATATAGTTGATTCAGCTTCGATTGATCATTTGTCTTGCCTGAAAGCCTCATGATGGATCGTAACCTGCCCCATATTAGAAATATGGGGCAGGTTACGATCCATAAAAACCGAGAGCTTTGACCCAAGCAAAATGATCAATCCACGCTGATTCAGCTATAACACCCTTAGACTATCAACATTTCCACACCCTCCGAAGAAGAAGAGATTTAGATAGCTTAAGTTAATCAATAGAAGAAACTCGGGAGACGTTCATGTTTGAAGCACAAATATTTTTTAACCTCGAAGATAGCCCCCATCGCTCTCTTTTTGAAAATGGCCCCGTTTGGAAAGCCCTCGATATCTTGCATGACTACTTAATGAATCATAGCTGCCTCATAGAAGGAGAGATCCAAGCCGGCGCTATCTTGGTCCATCCAGAACTCATCTCAATTGGTAAAGGAACCGTTGTTGAACCCGGAGCGTACATCAAAGGTCCTTGTGTTATCGGAAAAAATTGCCAGATACGACAGGGTGCTTACATCCGTGGTGATGTGTTAGTCTCCGATAATTGTGTAGTTGGGCATGCTACAGAAGTTAAGAACAGTGTTTTCCTCAATCGTTCACAAGCTGGCCATTTTGCCTATGTTGGCGATTCTATATTAGGCAATGATGTCAATTTGGGGGCGGGCACTAAGTGTGCTAATTTGCGATTCGATCACAAAAATATTAAAATCGAAGGTGTCGATACGGGACGTCGGAAATTTGGCTCGATATTTGGCGATGGAGCCCAAACAGGCTGTAATGCCGTCCCTAACCCCGGAACATTGATGGCTAAAGGGACTTTTTGCTTACCTTGTTCTACACCAAAGGGTTATATACGTGAGACTTTTGAGTCAGTTAAGTGAGTATAGGGAGAGAATAAACAGCCAGATCAGTCGTTGTTCCTTTGGAGGGCCTCCTAGGCTCTCAGCAGCGTGTCTCTACGCTCTTAATAACGGAGGCAAGAGATTTCGGCCAGCAATTGTCTATATGGTCGCTGAAGCTCTTGGAAAGGGCTCTGTCGATGATGCGGCTTTGGGCGTTGAGTTTTTCCATACAGCCTCTTTGATCGCCGACGATCTTCCATGCATGGATGATGATTCCATGAGAAGGGGGCAGCCATCGCTTCATTGCGCATTCGATGAAAAAACGGCTCTTTTAGCGAGCTATGCCTTAATTGCCGAAGGGTATGATCGTATCCGTAAGAATGCTTCGCCCGATGTCCTTTCCCATGTGATAGAGCAGGCTTCTAAGGCAACAGGTCTTCTTGGGGCTACCTCCGGCCAGTATTTGGACTTGACCCCAACGAGTGTCGATGAAGAGGGGTTATTAGAGGTGTTATATCTGAAGACTGGAGCGCTTTTTGAACTCTCCTTCGTTTTGGGGTGGCTCGTTGGGGGCGGTTCTATCCATCTTAAAGAGCGTGCGCAACAGGCGGCCTATCACTTTGGCCTCGCCTTTCAGATCGCTGATGATATCGATGACTA
>CAZXQV010000021.1:0-1253 GCA_964643195.1 uncultured bacterium
TGCATGCCTCATCCACGCCGTCAGCATTCAATCTGAACCAAGATCAAATTCTCAGCATAAAAAAAATTTTGACGAGTTGTGGGATCTTGCGATCCCACTGCAGAGTGTCAATACTCTGCAACAAACCCACTTGCCATTTCTGGCAAATTTGTTCTGTATTCTATCTCTATTGCGTTGTCAAGATTTCTCAAGCGGCTCGAAGACCGTCTTGTTCTCAACCTTTCGGTCGGGAAGGCAAAACAATACGCTAAGTCGTGATTTTCGTACAACTCCCTTTTTTGCATTTTTTTCATTTTTTTCGTAAATCACTATAAAACATGCTTTTACAGCTGATTTTAAATAATGATTTTATGATCTAAGAAAGAAACTTAGGACAAGGAGAGCTTCTTTTACTCTCAAATATATTAGGACATATCCAAGCTTACCTTACGCACTTTTTCTTTCTCCGAGAGGGATTGATGTAGTCAAGATACAACGATCACAAGGAAAGCTCAATCCTTGGGATTTGACCGAGGAGTGATCGGCTAAGATTGTCTGCAGCAATCCCTCTTGGAGAGAGAAAAAGTGCGTCAGGTGAGATCCAAGGTCTGGAGGCAAATCCAAGTGCTTCGCCCCGCAAAAGGGGGTGCGGAATGTGGGCGAACGTATTCGAGAGCGTTATCAAGCAAAAGCTAATCCATTCAAACTTTTTTTAGAAGTCATGGCGAGCGCAGCGATGCCATGACTTTTTAAGGACGTACATATTTGCCCAGTGTCTGCTTTCGATGGGCGACCAAGGCCGCGACCAATAGGAGACTGCCTCCTCCAACTGAAAGTGCAATGATCCCATAGCGCCCAACTTTGACCTTCATTGTGAGTAGCCATCGAGGGAGTTTTGCGTTAGGCATAAAATTCAAAACAAGCCCAAAGATAATGGCGATGCTGCCCAGAGCGGTGAGTGCAACGATACTAATCGTTAATTTGTTCTGATTTTTTATGAATAACTTTTGCTCTCTTGTGATTACGTGCGCTTGATTGGTCTCGGAGGCGTCCTCAAGAGATTGGAGGGCTTCGCGAGAAGTGATGCTTCTTATCTGATCCTCCGTGAGTTTTGCTCGCTGTGCTGGCGTGAGTAGGTGCGCTAAATCGGGGTTCACATAGGAGACGTCCTCAAGAGATTGGAGGGCTTCGCGAGAAGTGATGCTTCTTATCTGATCCTCCGTGAGTTTTGCTCGCTGTGCTGGCGTGAGTAGGTGCGCTAAATCGGGGTTCAC
>CAZXQV010000021.1:1353-12418 GCA_964643195.1 uncultured bacterium
TTGGAGGGCTTCGCGAGAAGTGATACTTCTTATCTGATCCCCCGTGAGTTTTGCTTGCTGTGCTGGTGTGAGTAGGTCCACTAGATCGGGGTTCACATAGGAGACGTTGTCAAGAGATTGGAGGGCTTCGCGAGAAGTGATACTTCTTATCTGATCCCCCGTCAGTTCTGCTCGCTGTGCTGGTGTGAGTAGGTGCGCTAGATCGGGGTTCACGTAGCCAACGTGCAGAATAGATTGCAGGGCTGTGGGAGAAGTGATACTTTCTACCTGCTCCACCGTCAGTTCTGCTCGTTGTGCCGGTTTGAGTAGGTGCGCTAGATCGGGGTTCACGCCGGAGACGTCCTCAAGAGATTGGAGGGCTGCTTGCGAAGTGATACTTCCTTTTTGCTCCAGGCTGAGTTTTGCTCTTTGATCTGGATCCATGTTATGCGCGTAATTTGGGTTAGCCTTGCAAATTTGATCTATAGGAATTTTTCGAAAATGTCGCTGCTCACATGCATTGAAAACGAGTTGATCCGGCAGCAAAGTATCATCTTGAAGCATAGGCAAGATGTCTGGATTCTTGTAATTCGATAAAAGCTCCGGATGCAACGGCAAAAACTCGGTCATCAGCGTTTTCGGTCGAATCTTCTGGATTGCAGATTTATCTATCTGAGATGAATGCTGAATCATGAATTTATCTTTAAATTGTTTTTTGGAATCAGGATTTTCTATCTCATCTATTCTTTCAACACAAATGGCACATCCCACAGGACATAAAAGGTGAAGCTTTTTAGGAGGAAGCTTGGCAAGGATCTCAGGGCTAATGAGCTGATCCAATCTATCATCTGGGATATATGCAGCCATGCTAGGAGATAGATGGTTTACATCGTTAACATATTGAACAAGAGCGGGATTTTCGATTTTGGCAATCCGCTCGATAGAGAGATTTTTCAACCTATCGGGGACTCTCATGATGATGTCATCTGGACAACTTTCGAAACTCTCTTGATTTAGAGCACGGAAAAATGCTACAGGTAATCTTTTGCGTAGCTCTTCTGAGAGATGCTGGTAGCTTGCAGGCGCAATATCGGAAATCCAGTTCTCATCTGTAATCCACCCTACTTGTGTTGCGGAGAGTGCTTGCAGCCATTTCTTACTCGGCTTTGCGTTAATAGCTTGGAAAGTTTGTATAGGGATCTGCCTAATCCTATCACCACTGGTAAAATGCACAACCTGCTCCGCCGTTGCATATTTTACCTGCTCTCGACTCATATTGGGAGCTTCATGAGGTGGAATCATTCGAATTTGATCGGGATCTTTCAACAAATGGGTATAACGCGGATTCATGTGAGGCACTTGCATAGGCAAAAGATGAATGACCTCACGTGGCCCCAGTTTATGAATAATGGCTCTATCTTGAAGCAACTGAATATTGGCAGGAACGATCTGCTTATTCATCTCTTTTTCTGCTCGTACGACAGAGAAAACCTGGCCAGATGCGCACTGTCCATTTTCCAATAGACCCGACTTGTAAAGCCTGATTCTTTCCGGGGTTAATGCAAAACGCATCTTCAAAAAGTTGATTCGAGCCTCTTTGTGCTCCGCAACCCCCACCCAACTGTACCCCTCTTCCATCAGTTTTAGCGATTGAAGCGGTGCGATTACTCCCGCTAGAAAACAAAGCTCTACAACACCTGTTTTAAAATCCGTGTTATCTAATGGCAATGGGCTCAAAGGATTGGGAATGAACAGACGGGTGTTCGGTTGCATGAGCCACACCTTCTCTAAAGATTCTTGATTTAAAAGGCGAATCACCTCATCACAGTCTCTTGCCGAAAGGAGAATATAAAAGAAAGAGTGGTCATTCGTTTGAATCACTAAAATTTGTCCTGGAGGGCGATGCATCGGATGGAATAAAGACAAGGTTCCATGAGTTGGTTGAAAATAGTTCTGAGTTCCCCAAATCCCTTCTCCGAAGATATGTGAGAACTTGTTGTAATTTGGGGACCTTGGTTGACTGGACTGCTGAATCTGATTCCTCAGTGACAGTACTTCTTGAGGAAGCTTTCCTTCTTTGCAATTGTTTACAAAGGACAGAAAATCCTGACGCGAATCGAATAACTGTTTTTCCTCCCTCACTCTATCATAGGGTTGTCCGTTTAACAAATTAAGCTCTTGTTGCAAATGGATTTCCAGCTTCTGCTCTTTTAAAATTTGTTGTTCTACAACAACTTCAGCTTCCTGGAATACTTCATTTTGTATGTTATCTGGGCCCATTTTGCCTGGAATCACTTGGATCGTTTTCGTAAATCCAGCTACATTCGCTTCAGCGCGTTGCATGATTTGGTCAAATCCAGCTTTGATAGTTTGAAGATCACGATCTATAACCCAGATTTTTGTCGCGCTCGCTTGCTGGAAGCGCTCTAAAAGATTATCTTTGTATCTCCGAAGATAGCTCAGAATATCCACTTCTTCCTCAATCCCACAAAATTGCCCAAAGAGGTCGTCGCTGTTGGTTAAAAAACAGAAGGTGCGATAAATTTCACTGGTAGCGCGGATTATATCGGGGCTGGTTTGATTATTCCAATTCTGAATGCGCCTGCGGTAGGCGTTCTTCACGACCGCATCGAACATTTGTTTATAGGAGCGCAGCTGCGAACACGCTTTTTCTTTAGCCTCCTTAATCACAGCTTTCATCAAAATAAAATCCACCGGGTGCATTTTTTCAGGGATCATCCGATGGAGAGATTCTGAAAGAATAAAATGAACTGTTTGCTCATTTAGAAAATCACGCATTCGCATGATCGTTTGGTGCATCGTACGCATCGTTATTGTCTCGTCAAAGGTCATATACGCTGTAGCAAGAAGAGGAAGCGGGACATCTGTTCCAGTAGTTTGCCTCTCTGGGAGGAAGAGCACATATTCAGCTGAAGATTCAAAACCCAAGCTCTGAATTTCATCCCAGGTTGTAGTGTTAAGGAATTTAATCTGATGCCCTTCTGGACTATCAATAAGAGCTGTGAATTGATTTGCTTCCCTCGCCCCCTCTGGCCTTGAGAAAAACAGCACAGCCCGCTGTTTCACCTTTTTTTTTCGCAAAAAACCAAGAATCGCTGTTGCGATCTGGGTGTTACTCGCGCCACTCTTGCTAAACAAAGCCGCTGGGTCTAAGATCACAGAGGGGAATGCTCCAGACTCTTCATCATAGAGTTTTTCCAGTTCGTGATCGAGATCCGCAAAATCCATCACGACTATCTGCGTAGTCTCTGCGCGTTCTAAAATGCGTCTATTAATTCTACCCTCAGTGCCTGTGTCTAGTTTTACATTTGCTGCAACCCCCTCGGGATATCCATCTCTATTCCAGGGAGTGCCTGTCATTCCAGAAAGAGTGTCCGAAAAAAGATTTTGAAAATCATGCGTTGTGCTACTGATTCTTGATGCAGGGTAGGTGGCATAACAATTCGCTGTTTCAGCTTCCAATAAAAACCTTTTTTTCGAGGATAAATTGACGTTAGCACAGGCTCGCTCAAGTTCTCCTGGTTGGTTAATATCTAAAAGCGAGACACCAGTGAGCTCTTTGAAGAAAAGCTCTTCAGCTGTTTGCTCAAACGTTTCACCTGTCATTTCCATCTGGTGCAGAGCCATACCTTCCAATGCGTAAGCTAACTGCTTGATCTGCTCCTTCTCAACACCTTCTTGGGCTGCAAGCATAAAATGTTTCACAAGAGCTTCATAGTGATAACCAAATTCTGTGACAGCCGGGGTATCAGCTGCCAAGTAAGGGATCACACGGCCCACTGCTTGGACTGGGGAGTTCCGATCACGCCATCTTCCAAAATTACGCCCCCCAATCTGTTGGAATGCAGGAGGAAGAACATCTTTAATCAGATGTTTGACCAAACAGATTAAACCAGCAGCCTCTTGATCGGCAATATCGGCTGATGCATGAAGTTTCTCTAGATCGGTCATAAAGTCATTAAGGTCATCGCTCTTGGAACCTAAGATAAAAGCAATAAAGCGATCGACAAATTTGGGGGTTTTATCCAGCTTTAAAATAGGCGCGTTTTCTGCCAAGTGCCTCACTAAAAAAGGAGTGATTTTCTGCCAATCGCTGCTTGTGAGGTGAATCTGCTCTTTTTTCTCCAGCCCCACATATTCTTTCATCGATTTGCCATCGATCTTGATCTCTTCCGAGCACAAAGCTTCGAACAGAGTGCGTATGATGGAAACCTTTCCTTGGGAAATATGTCGCTTTTCTCCATAAGGAAGGTTGACCTCTTTGTCGCTACGCCACAGAAGATCAGCCTCATCACAAAGTCCCTGAGCGTTTTCTTTGAGTAGGCGACAGATCTCATTAAGAAGAGCGATACGTTCGTAGAGTGCTTTTTGAGAGTCACTTGCCACGAGATGGAAGTTTTCAGCTGCCATAAACCTTTCTAAATCAAACAGCTGAACCATTTCCGGGCACATAATTAAGAGTTTTTTGCCTGCGATTCCCTCTTTCAATTGTTTTAATATGTAAGCAAGGCGTGCATTCTCTTTTATCTCTTCACGTGTATAGTCAATAGAAAAAACTTCTTGACCGAAGCTAGTATGCTGTGAGTTCTTGAGTGCTTGAGCCAGGGTGCCAGAAAGTGCGCTATCTGTGAAGATCACAGGGAGTTTGCCTGCATCAGCACAGCGATAGGCCCAAGCTGGGCCGACAACAGAGCTTTTCCCCGACCCCATAATCATTTGAATGCAGCACGGAGTCGAATGGAGAGCATTTTCGACATGGAGGCGTTGCTCAGGCCGTGGGTACATCTTGGTGCGGCGGTGAAAAACGAGATAGGGAATTTTTTCTTTTTCTTCAAAGGCAGAAGGCTGCATATCGAAGATCTTCGCCAGCTGTTCGCAGTAAAGCTCACGCATCTTGCTCAATTCTTTTTGAGGTGGTATAGGCGATGAAGACGAGACTCTTGTCTCAATTTGTTGATCAATTTGAGTGATTTTTTGTAGGAGCTCCAAAGCTTGTCTCACACGGATCTGTTGAATTTGCAACAGTTCACATTGAGCAATCTCTTCGAAAATGACTACAATGGCACTTTTGGACAGACAGGGGTTGGCCTTTTTAAAGAGAGAACTTTTTTGGAGCAAAAACAACTTTTCTAAATCACACATTGTTAGTAGTTTTTGCTGTCCAGATTGGATTGAAAGTTCCCAATGCAACTTTGCAGCTCGCTCATGGGGGGCAACATTTGCTTTATCCAAAATGGTCTGTTCTAATTTTAACAGCTCTTGTTCAAGCCTTTCTTTCTTCTTTAAAAGATTGGTTTCAAGTCTCTTTACAGCCTCTTGTGGAAGTGTGCGTACAAGGCGTCTTGAGAGTTGCTCACTCCCCGCGTTGTAATCTGTAACAACGAACTGCGTCTCACGCGCTACAGCCGGCCAATATTTTGGCTCTATGTAGATTCCAGATTCATCAGGTAAGGGTTGTGGAAATGGAATATCGGAAAGCGGCTGATTTTCAACAACACGCAATAATCCAGCCTCATCAGCGAAATCAATGGTTATCGATGGATGAGAGGGCGGTAGAGTCAGGTCGGGATTAGTTGGAGCATCTATGGCTCTAATCTGAATGTCGGGTTTGGCGTTGAATGGGTAGAAGTATGGGGGAAGATCTTTCGGGATGATAAACTGATTGTTTATGCCGGCCCACCAATGAATGAAATCATCCTTACCCTGCTCTACATTGTCGTTTATCGGTGGCAGTGGGTGGTTTGAGACAATATGACGGTTTCTAAGAGCGACGTAAAGTATAGAAAGGTCCGAGATCAAGAGCATATTCGCAATACGTGTATTGGGCATATGCTTATGATATCCCATCTGTTTCATTAAAAAGACTTCAAGTTGAGCCCTTTCCTGATCTGTTCCACTACGAATGATGTCCCAGCCAGTCCAGAACACAGAATGGATATAAACATTCGCAATCGAATGAGAGGAAAAAAGATCGCGTTTCAAAATACTGCCCGAAAAATATGGCATTGGACGATAATTAGAGAATAAAAAGAGATCGGGTAAAAGTCGATTCGAGTTGTTGGCTTTCAGCTCATTAGTCTGGGAGATAGCGAGATGGCGCATTCTGTGAACGAATGCTGGGAGCGTTTGGCAAAGAGCTACTTCCTCCTGGTAGGAGAGTCGAAAGGTTTCGGGGATATGGCTTTCCATATCACAATAGCGCAAATAAAGCTTTTCAGGCATGAGCAAAGCGCCCTCTTTTTTCGCAATATGTGCATTGTGGATACAGGCCGCTTTGAGAGCCAATGCAATAGGTATGGGAGAGTAATGCTTGTATGTGGGAGGGTAGTCAACTATTTGCCGAAGCAATTCAAAGCTGAGTGGAGATAGATCGTCGACTAAGGAGATACGACAAAGTAGCGTTTGCGCCTCATCAAACTTACGATCTTGTATGCGTAGATAGGCAAAAAAGAGCACCCCTTCCACATTTTGAGGAACGAGCCCATAATGACCATTGTGGGATTGTTCTAGATCATACTCTAGATAAAAGCCTCTCTCTATCAATCCACGCTCCCCCTCATTTCCGTTAATGTCTTCCTGGGGAATATCCAGAGCAATCTGCTGACTAAATGGTTGAGCAGTCTTTTTATCGAAGGGTCTTGCTAAGACAAGCAGCTTTCTTTTCCTAGATTTTGGATCGGTAATGGTGACAAACTCGTCAATAGGAAGAATAGGAGGCTTGGTAGTATCCAATCTGAAGCGTCTATCGCTAGCCCAAACTAGTTGGCCCTCTTGGTGATGGAAAGCGAGTAGTGTTTTATCCAGCCCCTGAATTCTGGGGAAACAGATCGCACTTAATCGCCACTCACCGACTCGATCTTTTTTATAGTGCACTTCTTGGAATCCAGAGTGGTCTAGAACACTAAGTCCAGTACGACCTTCCGTCGTGACTCCTCTGCAGATCCGACTGCCGGACCGAGTTTCAATGTATCCTTGCGATTTTTGGATCGTTGCAATCGCAGTTTGCCAGTCGTTATGATCTGTAATGCGAAGCTCATTTCCCCTTTCATCGATCCAATGATGATGAGCCGCTACTAAACTATAGGGAATCTTATATCGGCTCTCTTCGAGGACTCTCCTGCGTGGAACATATTCAAACCATCGCTCGCCGATTTTTAACTGGAGGCCTCTTGAGAGATCATTGGGGTGCAATAAACGCATGGCCCCATATCGTGTATTAAAAAAGTGCCAAGGTCCGTTTTTGTAGTATGAGAATCGATCAGATCCAAAGAGACTTTGATAGATTTCGCTCCCAGTCGCTATATCTGCAATGGAATAGGCAAACGGCTGCCCATCGTTCAAAATTTCTCCGTTGAGAAGGTCTAGTTGAAAAGAACCACATTGCATCTGCAACGTCCCAACAGTTTTGGTCCAGTTCATTCCATCTTGTACTAATGGCAATTGTAATCTTTGAAAAAGAATTGAAGCAGCCCCTGAAAAAAAATCGATTCTTTCCTCGCTTTGCCATTTTAAGAGAATTGGGTACATCCGCTCATACAATACTTTTTCTAAACCAAGCTGTCGATTTTCCGGATCGATTTGGAACATATGTATCGCAAACCAACTTGCGAATAAAAGAGAGAAGTCGTAGGATTGCTGTTCCATTTCTACCAACATGAGTTGGACGTGGAGAGTGTGGAAATGGAGTAAGCCTCTTTGAGACTCAGATAATTCCTGATTTGCTAACTCCTTGTTCATCAGCTCTTGGCATTTTTCTAATGTGGCAAGATAGCTCTTTTTTTGCTCCTCATCCTGAATTGCAAAAGCCGCGTATCCAAATTCAGTGGCTAATCTTACATAAAATAGAGCAGCTTCAATGTTCACGCCCTGGCTACGCCTCTGCAGATCGATAAAAAATCGTATTCCGTTTTCTACAAATTGTGTCATATAGTCTAGAAGAAGCGAATTTTCTCTTGCCAAAGCAGCTAGGTTTGAACGAGCAAAATCTCCATCAATCGTAAAGACTGTTTTAAAGAACTGAATCCAAAAAAGAGAGCGGTAATCTTCATTTGCAAAAAAACTAGGATGATCATGAAAAGCAGATAAAAGTTGGATAGGTTGTAGTCTGTCCTCTACCCCGCTTAGAGCTGCTTGGCGTCTAACCCACAAATCTGGTTGATAGTCAAATGGCGACGGGAGTTGGGAAAGTGTTTTCGGTTCTAAAGCATGAGGTTCAGCGCGCTGCAGTGCTTCGATGCTTAACATCTCATTTTTGCATGGAGATCCAATTTTAGGCCAAAAGTTAGCTTGATCGCCGGTTTGGATTTCACTCGGCTTTAGCTCAACCACAATCGTTTCATTATCAAACTTAAACCGACGTGTTTTAATACCGTCTAGCGGCAGCCCGGACACAAATGCTGCGGCTGTTGCAAACTGTGCCGTTTGAAAATGATGCAACCATTCCCAATCTGTAGGCAAATCTTCTTGCTTACCTGCGACAAGCACCATGAGTTGTTGCTGAGTGGGAGAAAAACGCTGGATCCGTCGAACCGATTGTGGCAATCTCGATTGCAGATGAGATGCCAACTTAGGATCACTCCCCAACAGACGACGATAGAATCGCAATTCTGGAGATTCATCCTCCTCATTACGCTGAGAGATATGTCTAAGATCCATAGGATTAAATAGTTCAATCCCTGCTCGCGACAGACTAATACTGTTGTCATAGCGAGTCCGCAGCGTTTGGGTGAGCACTTGAAAAAATGGTGTATTAGAAAGAGTATCCCACGGATTGTAGGGTACAAAGCCCTCAAAAGAAGAGGGAGCTTCGATTTGACAGAGCGCAAATATGTGCCTATAGATTGTGTAGTGCGCAAGTAGCTCTTGAGGGGACTCCACGGCTCTGTGATACAGAGTATGTCTGACGATGGTATTCATGTAACGTGTGAGCTGTCGAATACACTCTTTTCGGTTTAATACAGGAATCCAAAAATCGTTGGAGAGAGGGATTTGAAAAGCGAAGTTGCAAGCGATGAGTAAGGCTATTTCTCTATCCGTCTCGGATTCTATGACGTCGTTAATTTCTTTCAATTGTTCGAGAATATGATTAGGGTCGGGCACGAGATTGGGTAGGGATGGGGGGGGACGATTGCCTGGAAAAGAGGGGGTTGGTTTAACAAGGGGAATGACACCACAGAGCTTTTTGATCTCATGACATTCAGGACAGCCGGGTGGCGGCAGCTCTCTTACTTGCACTCTTTCTTGCGTATCGGGAGGCGGGATTGGGAAGAGTGCACGACACTGCTCAATAAAATGACGCATCTCTTCTCCCTCTTCTAAAGAGAGATAAAGACCGCTCTTTTTGTCTACCTCTTTGGCAAAAGTCTGGAGGGCGAGCGCTACCAGATGGGGAGAGAGGTTTTTATCGATAGAAACTTTATGGAGCGCGTACAAACGAAGATAGCTTTTTACTCGTTTATAAAGACGAACTGGGAGAGCGTACCGTAGATAGGCAAGGATACTTTTCCAACTACATGTGCCATCGCGTTGGGGGGTGATAAAATGTTTTAAATTTGGTTCAAGATCAACATGATATTTCCAAAATTGAAGAAAAACTCCTTCATAAATGACCCCCGGTTTAAAAGAATCCTCCTGCGGATGATTTACATCTAACAAGGAGAGCAAGCTGTGAATCCATGCCCCCCCTTGTGCTGGGAAAACGAGCTCGGGAGGCACGTCTTTGAAAAAGACATAAGGAGAGGCGCGGTGTTTATTATGAGTAACCTGTTGGGGATGGTAGTCTCTTATACCCTCTCCTGTGTTGATGATCAAGATATTGTATCCTGTTGAGGTCCTTTCGAATAGGTAGAGCATGGCATGACCATCGCGAGAACAGCGCCAACCACCTGGGAGGAGAGCTCTCTCTCCTATTTTCAAATTTTGGAGCTTCGTTACAAAGGACTCTGATAATGAAGACAGATTTTTCAAATCGAAGCACTCAAGGCTAGATATTTCAGGAATCAGGGAGGCAACTTCTGGAATGGTCCTTTGCAAATCTCGGAGAACTTCCGAGATAAAGCCGAAAGCGATGCTAGGCTCTAAACCCTCAAGATCAGTCTTGCGAATCCCTTTACCATCCAAGAACATATGAGCGAAAAGTTTTTTATGGATCGAACTCACTGGGGATGGAGAATTAGGGTCAAGGAGCCGAAGGGGCCCCAGAATCGCCCCTCCAGATAGAGGGGTGGCAGACTGCCCTAAAGGGAGCTTCAAAGGCAAGCCTCCCGCCCCAGAAGTAGAAGATGAAGCCATATAAAATCACTCTTTTTTTATTCTATATAGAATACCATATTTACATTAAAATATTATTAAAAAATATTTTTTTAAATTTTTAATATAAATTAATAAAACTTTGTTAAAATTAAGACAAACAAAAGGTTATATATGCACCCAATAAATGAATCCGATGACAGAAACCGATCAATTTCAGAAGGCGCTCATTGGGGCAGCCTCTTGACCAGAAAGATCAATATGCGCACAAGCTCTTATTTTGCCCTAGGTCTTACAACTTTAATTGCACTGGTAGGACTAGGGTCTACATTGGCATACTTGGGAGGAGCGCACGGTTGGTGGTCAACGAGATCGCTAAATAAATGGAATCCAATCGGCGCTAAGATCGGTTGTGGATTGAGTGGAGCCTCCCTATTATTAGTAGCTATTGCTATTTGCAAAAGAGAAAGCAAACCAAAGCCTATTCCAGCGCCTCAAATGAAAGAACCACCCTTCGAAAAAGATCGAGAAGGCAAATACCTTCTTGACAAAGCCATAATCTATCCATTGAGAAATCTTCCCTTACAGCGCGATAGACCATACTTGGCAATCTTCAATGAACGGTCTAACAAATGGATATATTTTCCAGAAGATCAACAAAAGGAGAGCGAGATACAGGCTTGCATTTGGAGTGACAGAATGGATGATAGAACCTTCTTCTATCCAAGTGGCGATTGGGGAGTGCCCCCTCTCTATCTACCCTGGGTGTAATTGAAAGTGGAGCTTAGGCAGCTGTAGCCAATTCTTCTTTATAACG
>CAZXQV010000022.1:0-12375 GCA_964643195.1 uncultured bacterium
CTCAACAATGCCATTGTTGCGCTCTACCAACTGAGCTAACGCCCCTCTACTCAATTCAGTTTTCAACTGAATCGACTATACATTAGGACAAAAATCCTAACAGCAATCTCCTTTTTCTGCTATATTTGTTGTCGATATATGAATTTTTTTAATAATTTGGAGGAGCTGCCACCCGATCCGCTCTTCGGCATCCAGCGGGCTTATGAAGAAGATATCCGACCAACGAAGGTTAATCTCTCAATTGGAACTTATAAAACTGATGAGTTAAAGCCTTATATTCTTCCCTCTGTTAAGAGGGCTGAAGAGGCTCTTTTTCAACATGAGATGAGCAAAGATTACCTTCCCATATTAGGTCTGCACACCTACATTCAAGCGACAAAAGAGCTTATTTTTGGAAAAAATTCCTCCCCTATTTTTGGCGCCCAAACAGTTGGTGGCACAAGCGCTCTTTGCATTGCAGCTAACCTGCTTTACAAAGCAGGTCATCGCAAAATCTATATCAGCGACCCAACGTGGGGTAATCACCCCCACATTTTCAAAGAAGCAGGGATGGAGGTGCAGCGCTACCACTATTTCGACAAGATCAAGCCTTTTGGGTCGATGGAAGAAGGGAGCGTTCTTCTATTGCAGCCTTGCTGCCATAATCCGACTGGTTGTGACTATAGTAAAGAGGAGTGGGCTGAGCTTTTTCAAATCATAAAAAAAAGAAAGCTCTTTCCTATTTTTGATATCGCCTATCAAGGGTTTGGGGATGGAGTTGAGGCAGATGCTGAAGTTGTCCGTAATTTTGCAGATCTGGGCCTCGGATTCATGGTTGCTGCATCCTATTCGAAAAATTTCGGCCTCTACCGGGAACGAGTCGGTGCTTTTTTCATGAAGCATGATGATGTAAAGCGTTTGACGACACAGTTAAGCATGGCTATTCGGGGCATTTATTCTAATCCTCCGGCTCACGGTGCGGAGATAGTGGCTCACATTCTAACGACACCGCAGTTGAAAAAGCAGTGGCTTTTTGAGCTTGAAGAGATGCGCAAGCGTATTTTGAGTATGAGGGCATTGCTTGTAAAAGAGTTGAACGGTTTTGAATTCATGTTGGAGCAGAAGGGAATGTTTTCCTACACCAAGCTTAAGCGTGAGCAGGTTCTGAGTTTGAGAGATGAGTTTGGAATTTACATGACATTAGATGGGCGGATTAATGTAGCGGGTTTAAATTCCAAAAATATAGGATATGTTTCAAAAGCAATCCTTGCATTACGAAGGGATGATGAATAGATTCTAAGGAGCTTCCCGTCCGTATGAGTATAGTCTCAGCATCAAAAAGAAATCTGCCTAATTTCCTCTTTTCTTTCGTCAAATATATCTATAACGACACTTCTTTTTGGTTCACATTGTATACCCTATTGTCGCCTAGAAGAATGACTTCTTTACGCTCTTGTTTCTCAAAAACTTCAGGGCCTCTTAAGATAAAAGCAAACAATATAATCTATAAAATCGATGCAAAAGATAATTTGCAAAGATGTATTTGCATGTCTCTTTATGAGAAAGAAGATTTAAAAGAAGTGATGAACTGTTTTAAAGAATGGCCTGGGATATTTATTGATGTGGGTGCAAACATAGGTTATTTTTCTCTTAATCTGGCAAAAAACTGTCCAAATTGTAAAGCAGTATATGCTTTTGAGGCAGATCCGCTTGTATTTAAGCAACTTAATCAAAATGTTCAAGAAAATCGCTTACAGGACTCTATTGAAATCTTCAATATAGCAGTTACAAGCCAGCCAGGAATCGTGATGTTTAATCAATCGCTTGATACGAAATGCTCGGGTGCTGAGAGTCTTCAGAAATTTTCTGACATGAAAACAAAGGAAGTTTCAGTGACTGGACTTTCCATCGATGCTTTTGTAAAAGCCCACCAAATCAATGACATTGTATGCCTAAAAGTTGATATTGAAGGGAATGAAATAGAATTGCTGAAGGGAGCTCAAGAGACAATACAAAAAGGTGTTATTAGAAATATCCTCATCGCATTTAACGGCCCCAGATTAGCCGAGTTAGGAATCTCTTTTGATGAATTCCAATCTTATGTTCCAAAAGAAACGTATCAGTGTAGTTATAATAGCAAATTATATGAAGATTTATTACACAACAGAAAAAATCCTAAAGAATTTTGCGAAAACTTTCTTTTTAGCCGCAAAAACTAATGCGCAGAAAATCCTACAAAAAGCCTCTTATTCTTGCCGGTGTCCTCTTTCTTCTGATGAGCTTACCTACATTTTTTGTTGAATCTATGCGCCAGAAAGTAGTGGCTATGGCCTTCCCCTTTTTGCGAGCAGTCGCCACTCAAGAGGAAGCTGAAATTCAGAGGTTGGAAGCAGAAAATCATCTATTGAAATTGGAGCTTGCGAAGTTAAAAGTACGTGGTTCAGAAAGTGCTTCTGTTGTGACAGCGCATGTCATTTACCGCAATCCTCATAGTTGGGGAAGTAGTTTGTGGGTGGATATCACCGGCAAGCATGTAGAGAAAAATAGTCCGGTACTTTCAGGATCGGCTCTGATTGGTCTTGTGGATTGCGTGGGGAAAAGCCAGGCGCGGGTCCGTCTCATCACAGATAGTGGTGTCAAGCCTTCAGTGCGAGCGGTGCGCGGCTCCTTACAAAATGTGCAGTTATACGAACATATAGAGAGTGTACTCCGGCAGCTTCAAGGGCGGTTTGATTTGCCTTTGGAAGAGAAAGAACAGATGAAACTGATCGCTTTCTTAGAAAGGTTGCAAGATAGCCTCTCTTTAGATCGTCAGAGCTGGTATTTAGCGAAGGGTGTATTAGAAGGAGGAGGCTCGCCTCTTTGGCGTAGTCGGAACCATCTATTGAAGGGTGTGGGTTTCAACTATGACTTTGCTGATGAAAGGGGACCCGCGCGTCCTCTGACTTCTGATCCACCGATTTTACAAGCACATGATCTGCTTGTAACAACTGGATTAGATGGCGTTTTCCCGCCAGGTCTTAGAGTCGCTGAAGTTTCTAAGGTATTCCCATTGAAAGAAGGAGCGTATGCCTACGACAACGAGGCGATACCCGTTGTCAAAAATCTTGACTCCATCCAGACTGTGTTTATTATCCCAAGTTTGTCAAATGAAAGTTGTTTCGCCGATAGAGATGTCCCGCGTTGAAAAGCTCGCCTACGAAGATGGAGTGAGCGAAGAGCAGTTTATGAATGATGCAGGGGCTGCAATTGCAAAGTATATCCAAGAACTTCCTAATAAACCAAAGATCACATTGCTCTCTGGTAGTGGCAACAATGGTGGAGATGGTTATGTGGCTGGCAAGCTCCTGGCTCATCAGGGTTATAAAGTTGAGGCTTTTGGCGCGACCCCGGTGAGTGCCCTTTGCAAGTTACAAGCGAAACGTTTTGGAAAGATTCATCCACTGGAAACAGCAGCCTTTGATGAAGGAATCATCATCGATGCGCTTTTTGGAACAGGCTATCATGGAGATGTGAAAGAGCCCTTCAAAAGCGTGATTGAAAAGGCTAATAGTTCTGGACTCCCTATTTTTGCTATAGATATACCTTCTGCTGGTTTGATTCATGCGACTGAAACTCTCTGTTTAGGGCTGCCAAAAACTTCTCTTTTTGAGTGTTGGGAGAATGTAGGTCATCTTTCTATTCATGATTTCGGGTTGCAAGATGAGTATATTGAACTTGCGGATGAAGCGTTTGATTTGATTACAGAGATTGAGCTTCCACAGATCAAGCGAACACGCCATAAGTATGAAGCGGGCTATGTTGTGGCTGTTGCAGGGTCGCCGGGGATGGCTGGTGCAGCAATACTGAGTTCCTATGCCACTTTGAAAGCGGGTGCTGGCATCGTTAGACTTTTTCATCCCTTTGGCATGGAGGCTGAGCTTGCAGGGGCGCCACCAGAGATTATCCGCTCTAGTTATCGAGACAGTAAACCAATTCTAGAGGCGATGCAAAAGGCGGCAGCTGTTTTTATTGGCCCTGGCTTTGGATTGGACAAAGTGGATTTGCTGAAAGAGCTCCTTGAGACAAAAACTCCTTCTGTGATTGATGCTGAAGCATTGACTTTGATTGGAGAGCAGCAGCTTCAAGTCCCTGCGGGAGCTATTTTGACTCCTCATAGAGGTGAATTGAAGAGACTATTGAAAGAGGGTGAGACCCCTCAGCAATATGCTGACAAAAACAAAGTGATTTTGGTTTTGAAAGGAGCGCCGACCTATATTTTCTCGTCTAATAGGACGCCATTTATCATGGCACGGGGAGATCCCGGGATGGCGACTGCAGGATCTGGGGATGTGTTGACCGGCATTATTGCAGCATTTTTAGCACAAACGAAGGATCCTTTATTATCTGCGAAACTTGGAACCTATATCCATGGGCTTGCGGGTGAAATTGCCGCAGAACACTTAACTTCTTACTGTGTCGTTGCTTCTGATATTACAGCTGCTTTGCCTGAAGCATATGCGTTATGCCAATAAACAAAATGATGAAGGCCCTCTTTAAGAGAAGTTTTGGGAGCAAATCCCAGCTTTTTTTCAGCCTCTGAAATATCGGCAAAAGTACGGATCATTTCACCGGGCGCCTCTTCAATAAAAACTTTATTAGCCTTTCTCCCCAATTCCTCCTCTAAAATTGAGACAAAGGTGAGCAGCTCTTCACATTTGTTATTACCTATATTGAAAACAGCATTTTCATCATAATCGAGAGCCGCCACTATTCCTTGAACAGCATCATCAATGTATGTAAAGTCACGCCACATTTTTCCATTATTGAAGAGTCGAATCGGCTCACCCTTCAAGATCGCTTCAGTAAATGAAAAATAGGCCATGTCGGGTCGGCCCCACGGACCATAAACTGTAAAAAAACGCAATCCCACTGTTGTCAAGCCATACAGATGATGGTAGCTATAAGCCAGAAGCTCATTTGCTTTTTTTGTGGCCGCATAGAGATTAGCAGGTTGATCTGTCATATCACTTGTCGAAAAGGGAGTTTTTTCGTTACAGCCATAAACAGATGATGATGAAGCGTAAACCAATTTTACTTCGGGGCGAGCTTTCAAAATCTCCAATAACACCAAAAAGCCTTCTAGATTACTCTTCAGATAGGCCATAGGGTTTTTTTGTGCATAACGCACACCGGCTTGTGCTGCCAAATTGAGGACATGGGTGAAATCATTCTCATCAAAAATTGTTTCTAAGCCAGCTTTATCACATAGATCTCCTTCGATCATAGAGATCCCCTGTTGTACCAAAAGTTTTGCTCTCTCTCTCTTCAGAGCGACAGAATAGTAATCATTGAAATTGTCATAACCGATAACCTCTGCACCAGCCCTTTTCAAGGCGAGAGCTGCATGAAACCCGATAAAACCAGCTGCTCCTGTCACCAACACTCTTTTCATACGGATGCCAGTACTTTTTTAAAGTAAGTGATGGTCATTTTTAAACCCTCTTGGAGCTCTATGGTAGGCTGCCAACCAAGAGCGCTCTTAGCCTTTGAAATATCAGGTCGCCTTCTCTTGGGGTCATCGCTTGGGAGGGCATGATAAATAATTTCTGACTTGGAATCGGTCAATTCAATGACTTTTTCGGCCAGTTCTAAAATCGTAAATTCCACTGGGTTGCCAAGATTAACTGGTTCTCGTTCACTGCTTTCCATTAACTTAATCAATCCACTAACTAAATCGGAGACGTAACAAAAAGAGCGGGTTTGCTCTCCTTCTCCATAAACCGAAATTGGCTGATTTTGCAATGCTTGCAAAATAAAATTAGATACGACTCTCCCGTCATGAGGGTGCATATGAGGGCCGTAGGTATTGAATATGCGCGCAAGACGTGTTTCTACCCCAACTCTTTGAAAATCAAAAACAAACGTTTCGGCACAGCGCTTTCCTTCATCATAACAGCTGCGTATGCCAATCGGATTTACATGTCCCCAGTAGCTCTCGACTTGAGGGTGAACCTCTGGATCTCCATAGATTTCGCTTGTAGATGCTTGAAGAAAGCGCGCACCCGTTTTTTTTGCCAATTCCAACATATTGAGGGCGCCGATTGCCGCCGTTTTTGTCGTTTGGATTGGGCTATTTTGGTAGTGAATGGGAGAAGCTGGACAAGCGAGATTGTAAATCTCATCTACTTCTATATAAAGAGGATAGCAAACATCGTGTTCGATAATTTCAAGATCTAAGTCGGAAATATTTTCTTTGGAGCCTGTTTGGAAATTATCCACGCAAATCACCTCTGCTCCCAGATCTAGCAACGCTTTACAAAGGTGTGAGCCGACAAAGCCAGCACCGCCTGTCACAAGGATTTTTTTTCGCGCCATGGAGAAGATTGTAAATATCTGGAACATTAAATTGCAAAGCACTATTGTGATCGAGCGATGAAGATATTAGTGCTAGGAACTGGATATGTTGGGCTTGTTACAGGAGCCTGTTTTGCTGAGATGGGTCACGATGTCATCTGCCTCGACATTGACAAAGAGAAAATTCAACTTTTGCAAGAAGGCAATATCCCGATTTTTGAGCCGGGTATCGAAGAAATTGTGAGGCGGAATCAGAAAGAAGGGCGTCTACGTTTTACAACGAGTTATGCTGATGCCGTTCCCGAGGCACTTTTCTGCTTCATTGCTGTTGCAACACCTGAGGGTGAAGATGGTTCAGCAGATTTGACCTATGTCAAAAAGGCGGCTGAGCAGCTTGCGGAGCATATGGACAGCTATAAGGTTGTCGTCAATAAATCGACTGTACCGGTTGGCAGTACGACCCAAGTGCAAAGAGTGATTCAGCAGAAGCTCGAAGAGCGGGGCGTTGATATAGAATTTGATGTTGTCTCCAATCCAGAATTTTTGAAGGAAGGAGACGCTGTCAATGACTTCATGAAACCTGATCGAGTGGTGATCGGCGCACACAATCCGCGTGTGATTGAGCTGATGCGAGCCCTTTACTCCCCTTTTAATCTCAATCACGATCGTATTATTGTCATGGAGCCTGAGTCGAGTGAGCTGACGAAATATGCAGCCAATGCGATGCTTGCTGCTCGTATCTCCTTCATGAATGAGCTTGCCGCGCTTTGCGAAGAGGTTGGAGCGGATATTACGCAAGTACGTAAGGGAATCGGCTCAGATACGCGAATCGGCTACCCCTTCCTCTATGCGGGTGTTGGTTATGGGGGTTCTTGTTTCCCGAAAGATGTCAAAGCGCTGAGAGCGCTTGCCAAAGCGCATCGAACACCTACTTTTATGGTCGACGCTATCGAAGAAATGAATAGCCGACAAAAAGAGAGAATGACAGAGAAAATTGTTGACTATTTTGATGTTGAGGGTAAGCGCATCGCGATTTGGGGACTCAGTTTCAAACCGGGTACCGATGATTTGCGTGAAGCTCCCTCGCTCGTCTTGATCCGGTCTCTGCTTGAAAAGGGAGCACATCTAGCACTGTTTGATCCGATCGCGATGAAAAAAGCTAAAAAACTTTTGGCGAAATCGCCCCAGATAACTTGGGCTTCGAATGAGTACGATACTGTAGAAGGCGCTGATGCTGTTGTGCTCGTAACAGATTGGAAGCAATTCCGTTTTGTCGATATGGATCGCGTGCGTAAAAAAATGAAGGGTCGTGCTTTCTTTGATGGCCGCAATCAATATAACCCGGCAGAGATGACTAAAAAAGGCTTTGATTACATCTCAATAGGAAGGAAGCCTCACTATGCGGAATCGGGATTACTCTCTCCAGTCTGAAATTCTTTCCGTTGAGGGTAAGAGTGTTCCACTCTATTCTAAAGAAGGATCATTTAGTGACGCACTTAAATAGAGGCATTTTGAAAAGACGATGATGATTGCGCTTCGTTTGCCCAAGTTGTTTCGCCTTCCGCAGGTAGTTGATCTATTTACTCCCCTGCTATTTCTCTATTTTGTCACACTGCATGCAGATCGTCTGAGCTTTCAATTTGGAGGAACAATCAGATTTAATAATTTGCTAGCTTTAGCGCTTGTGGTGATTTTGACTCTAAGGCTTAGGAAAGAATTTTTTCGCATTGAGAAGTGGCTTTTCTGGAGTTTTGCGCTGATTCTATTTTCTATCTTGCTATCTCTCGTATGTTCACCACATTGGAAAAAATGTGTGGTGTACTTCTTTTGGTTTAGCTTTGTATTTCTATGCTACTTTTGGATGCCCTATCAACTCTTTGCAAAATTGGATAGAGAGAAGGTGCTGAAGCTCTATTTCGCTTCATTTTATGTTGTAGGCTTTTATGCGTTTTGCCAACTCTTTACGGCCCCAATCGGAGACCCTTTCGTCGGTCAGTGGATTATTCCAGGTAGGATGGGTCGGCCCAACGCGTTTACCTATGAACCCTCTTACTATGTGTTGTACATGACACCCTTTGTATTCCATCAAACTCTGCTTTATATTGCAGGGGATAAATCGGTCAGCGGCTCTCGTTTATTTTTTATTAACTTTTTTTATTTAGTCTCAACCTCTGCAAGCGCAATCTGCTCTTACTTTATATTTATATTTTTGGCGCTATTTTATAAGCAGTACCATAAAAAGCTTTACTCTTTGGTTGTTAAGTTAGCAGTTGGGATGCTGCCTATTTTTATCATCGGAGGAGCCATAGCGATAAGCCTCTTTTTAAAAAATCTAGATGTCAAAAACCATGGTTCCATTAGTGAGAGATGGGGTGGTATTGAGGATTGTTATACACTTTTTAAGCAAAGACCCATAATTGGTTATGGGCTTGGTGGAGTCGCTCATGAGAGAGTGGCACAAGGTCTATACTTAGAAAAATACAAAAGCCCTACAGAAGAAGTGTTTTCCAAAGCAGGCGAACCCATGAATCTGGCGACAGAGATTTTGGCGAGTCTAGGGCTGATCGGATCTGCGGCATTTGCACTTTTAATTTTTCTATTTACAAGATGTTACTTTAAAAGAAGGAGTTCTTGCTGGGATGATGCATTTTTCATCTCAGTACTTGTGATGCTTGTGACTTGGCAATTTAACCAATCGCTGATGCGGCCTTACACATGGACTTATTTTGCTTTTGCATGCGCATTTTTAAGAACCACTCTACAGTCTCAGCAAGTCCCTCTTGCAGCGGAGTCTGCTCAAATTCAGGATAAAGTTCTTTCAGTAGATTGACTTCTAAAACTTTTGATTTAGCGCCTACATGCTTTGTCACATCAAATTGAATTTGATCAAATGGAAAATCGATGGTTTTACAGATGTAGTCTGCAAATTGTCGAATGGAATGCTCCTCGCCTGAACCTACATTCACAATGCGATTAGAAACAGTCTCGCTCAAATAGAGCATGGCATGAATGAAATCTTCGACATGAATCAATTCTCTTTTTTGGTAACCATCTCCCCACAAAACCACTGGCTCACCATCAAATTTTCCCGCTAGAATTTTGCGGATCAAATCGAAGATAAAGTGTAGCTGTCTTTCATCAGTGTGATAGCCGGGTCCATAGAGTGTAGAGGGGATTAGATAAAGATAGTTTAGACCAAATTGTTTATGTAAAGCTCTTAGACCTACAAGCAGCATTCTCTTAGTCATGGCATAGGTGTAGAGGCTTTCTATAGGAGTTCCCTCTAAATAGCTCTCTTCTTTCAAGGGGAGATTACAGGCATAGCTACAACTGGTTCCGATAGCGATCAATTTCGCTTGCGGCTGATGTTTTTGCCACCAAGAGAGGACATTTGTGTTGATTTTCTGGTTGATGATCCACTGTTCCCCTGGATGGTAGAGGCAAAAATCACCAGCTTGTGTCCAGGCAGCTAAATGGTAGATTCGATCAAATTTTTCTGTAAACCTTTCAAGGCTATCCTCTTTTGTGAGGTCGCAGTTTTTGCTGCTGACTTGAACAATTTCATGAGATCGAAGGGCTTTACAAAGAAAGCGTCCCATGAAACCTGTAGCACCTGTGACAAGTATCTTCATATGTTGATGGGAAAATAGAATTCAGTTTTGTCGAGATGCTGATTATTTTTCAAAATTTCGTTTTTGAAGTTCCAGGCGAGCACATAATAAACATCAGGTGGAGTCACCTCATCTTCCATCCAAATTGGAAGGTGCATGCCTGGGCTATAGAGACCTTTTCTAAAAGCATTTTTTTCTACAAGACAATCTAGATATTTAGGTCCAATCCCAAAGTAGTTGAGCAAAGTATTCCCCTTGCAAGGGGCTCCCATCCCATAGATCCTTTTGCCTGCCTGCTTTTTTTTCTCTAGAAATTCCAAATTCTCATGTTTCAGAATTTCTGCGCGCTTTGCCAAATCACGGTAGGCTTCGAAATGATTACAGCCAGATTGAGCTTCTTCCTTTTCCAAGACTTCGAGTCGCTTTGTTTTGGGGCGACTATTCTTATGAGAGATGAGAGCAATCATCGATCCCCCGTGAATAGGAGTCATGAAACTGTCGAAAATTTCGAGGCCATGTCTTTCTAGCAAAGTATTGAGCGTCTTAAGTGTATAGTACAGCAGATGTTCATGATAGATTTGATCAAAAGCACAATTCTCCATAATAGATTTCATGTAGAGAAATTGGCAGACAAAAACACCATCAGGCTTTAGCAATTTTTTGATGGCTTGACAAACAGAGTGGAGCTCTTCTAGGTGAAAAAAAACACCTGAGGCATTCATCACATCAAATTTTTCAGAAAGGGTGTTGGCTAGATCTAGATTAAAGAAGCTATTGATCGTTCTGATTTGATGACTATTGGCAATATCAGCAACTCTTTTTGCGGATTCGACGCCAAGGACATGATAACCCAAGTTTTTGTAGTGGCAAAGTTGTGTTCCGTCATTAGAGCCAATATCTAGGACAGACTTTTCTTGGCGATCCTTGAAGAAGGTGTTGTCAATGGTTTTTGCGATTTCATTGAAATGAGCGGAGAGAGTACGTGTGGTGCCGGATAGGTAGGTGGTGTCGCTAAACATCACTTCTTTTTTGACTGTATAATTGAGTTGGGCTGTTGAACAGTTTTGGCAATAGTGGACCTCTAAAGGGTATGTTGGCTCTTTGCCAACTTCCTCTTCTTTGAGAAAATGGTTGCCCCAGGGTTGTTTTCCTAGGTCTATTGCAAGTTGTAGATCAGTTCCATCACAAACGCGGCATTTCATGAACGAAAGAGTAAAACAAATGGCTCAAAATGTCCACTCCTGATAGCTTTTAATGGATGTTGATTATTTCGAGAACGCCGGTCCGAATCAGTTTTTTTGGAGGTGGAACTGACTATCCTGCTCACTATCTCTCAAATCAAGGAGCTGTTTTAGGAACAACGATTGACCATTATACTTATATTAGTGTCAAAACGTTCAAAAGTCGCTTTTTTGACCATAATATTCGGATTGCCTATTCTCGCACTGAACTGGTGAAAGCGATCGATGAAATCCAACATCCAAGCATCCGTGAAACGCTTCGCCACCACAATATTCCAGATAATCTCGACATCCACATTTTTTCCGATTTGCCTGCTCGCACAGGTCTTGGTTCTTCTTCTTCTTTTACAGTGGGATTTGTCAATGCGCTCTATGCTTTACAGAAAAAGAGTGTTTCAAAAGAGCAATTAGCTCATGAAGCCTGCTATATTGAACAGCAGATGATTCGGGAGAATGTAGGTTCTCAGGATCAAATGCATGCTGCTTATGGTGGACTCAACCTTATTCAATTTTCAAATAGAGAGCCTATTGTAACGCCTGTTCAAGCGAATACTCAATTGTTAGAAGACCATTTGATGATGTTTTTTACAGGTCAAACACGGCATGCTTCAGAGATTGTTAAAGAGCAGATTGATAAGACTGGTGATAATCAAGGCTATCTTTCTGAAATGTATCGGCTTGTTTTCGAAGGGAAGCGCGCGCTTGAAATTGGCGCCATCGAGCTATTTGGACAACTGATGGAAAGCAGCTGGAATTTGAAGAAGCAGCTCTCTTCAAAAGTGAGTAACCCTCTAATTGATGCTGCTTATGATAAAGTACGGAAAGCGGGTGCCTTTGGAGGGAAACTGTGTGGTGCCGGAAATGGAGGATTTTTGCTATTTGTAGTCCCTCCTGAAAAGCAGCAGGCTGTCCGCGAGGCAATCGATGTAGGTCTGTTCCGCGAAATGGACCCTGATCGCACCGCGGCATTCATGTGGGCCTCCTGGGACGGCGTGATCGCGGCGCATCTGCTCCCAGGAAACATGGGCCTGACCGAGGCTCAGTTCGAGGAAGTCCTGGCGATCGCGCGCGAAGTGATCGCACTTGGACTGCTGAAACCGATTTCAACGGAGTAGCTGATGAAGAATCTCGCGAATCAAATGTCTGGGCGGCGGTTGACACTCTCGATCCTCGCTGCCGGTCTGGTGATCGGAGTCGTCAGTCTTCTG
>CAZXQV010000023.1:0-12248 GCA_964643195.1 uncultured bacterium
GGGAAGGTATTGACTTTGACGCTTTCCGCGGATCATCGTGTTGTGGATGGAGCAGATGCTGCCGAGTTTATGAAGACAGTCCAGCATCTCTTAGAGAATCCAGCAGGGCTTTTGCTCTAAGGCTCTACAATGCCTTCGTTGTTTGCTACCGATTCATTGAGCAATGGATCAATAAATGGAGGCTCTTTTTGGATCTCTCTTTCGATAAAAATATTTTTACAGTCTGCTCGTTTAGTGACATGGGCAATTAGATAGAGTTTCTCGTCATGTCTTACATAACGGTAATGACCAAGAGGTAAGCTAAGAGTCAGATTACGGAGGGTTGTCTCCTTTGGAAGATGGTGGAAAATAACGCTCTTCATTTGAACAAGATTTGGAACATCGATACCGTTTTCTCCAGGGCAATAGATATCATATTCAAAAATCTCACCTGGATAGTAGGCGCGAGTGATTGCTTCATCGGTGACTTCTACGGTCGCCCAAGGCATCCAACAGCCTGTCAAATAGTAGGCTTGATATCCGAGTTTTTCAGGACCTCCGCCCCCTTCCCATTTGTAGCCATCCATGGGAATGCAAATCCAGACGCTCTTCCATCGATCTACCCCTTCCATCCATTCATTTGTGACGAGCCCACCTGCTTTGCGACCTCCCATAGGGTCAATAAAAGAGTAGATTATAGCAAATATGTAGGCAAGGCCATAGAAAGGAGCGCGGACTGCCCAATAAATTGAAAGAGCCATCTGCTTAGGGATATCGACTAACTTGAATTTGCGCTGTCCCTCAAAGCTTGGTTTTCCCGTGATCGCCTCTTGCGCCATGCGGAATAAGATGTAAAAAGGAACAACGCAGAAACGGATAGCATTATAGGCAACAGAAGCTACAGTCTGAATCGGAGCGATGATGAGCGCTGCAAAACTGATCAAGTCATGCTCTCCTTCTTTGCGTTCCACAGCTGTTGTTTGTCCTGTTCCATTTTCAAGACGAGAATAATCAACGAGTTGTTTGTGAGGGTGCATATGTTGATTCCAACGGACTCGTTCTTTTCCTGGAATGAGAGCCTGTCTAAGGACCACGGGTTTATAGTGTTGATCACCCCAAAATTTGCCTTTACCAAGCGTGACTCTGTAGATGATGAAAGTTGCTCCAGAGATCAGCAGTCCTACGCTGCCCAAAATAATGCCGGTTTTCCAATTAACAGGGGTTTGCATGAGATGTTTGAGTTTTCCTGGAAATGCTTTCCAAGAAATGCCATTAGCCGAAAGAGCTATTGTTATAACGACAAAGATAGCAGTTACAACAAGAACTATGCGCAACGGGTAGTTGCGTGATTGTGGAATTAACTTATTGAGATCGTCTTTAGACTCTGCAAATTTTTTATAGAGATCTTCGCTTTGAAGAATTAGAGCTTCGCGGCGATCTAGTCTAGCTTCATGCATTACTCCAACCCTGCTCGATCTGTAAGGATGTTTCATGACCATTCGTAAGTTTGGCGGATTGTACCTGGTAGCCTTCGACCTGGATTACAGCTACTGGTTGGAAGCAGCCTGTGATGTAAAAACCGCCATGATTATTTCTTCCAAGATCCATGCCTGTCTGCTTATCGGCGTTGTATTTGTGTGAACCATTTGCTATCCAACAGCTATTCTCTAGAAGAGCACCCTTGTTCCAATCGCGTTCGATGTTGGCTGCTAATTTGCGACCATTTCGAGGGTCAATCAAGACATAGAGCAGTGCAATAAAGTAGGCCAGGCCATAGAAAGGGGACTGAACAACACGCCACAAGCTTTTACCGAGCTCACAAATAGGGTTGGTCTTATTCTTATAGGCAGCGAGGGGCCAAGCCAATAGATGATAGATGGCGACAGCTGGAATATAGATAGGCACTGCTAAAGCAGTTTCAACAGCAATCACCTCAGCCATGCTACAAGGTTTGTGATTGTAAGCAAAACAAGCTCCCTTTCCATTATTATCTAATGTTGAGGTATCAAGGATGAAGTCATTGGCTGCCCGATCATTCCCTCTAGTGATCTTGATCGGTACCCAATGCTGATCTCCCCAGAATTTTCCTCGACCTGGAACTTGATCATGAATCGTGTTTAGTTTATCATAAGCTGAGTCTTTGCCCCTGGTCGCTTTGTGGAAGATGATCGCAAGAACCACCGCTGTCACTGAAATAGAACTTACAATAGTAGCCATCTTCCAGGCAGCGATTTTGCCTTTGAAAAAGTTCTCTACCTGGGACCATTTCAGACGGGTCATGTGACCAATCCCATAAGCAATTGCCCCAAGAGCTACTAAAGAGATCACAAGGCGGACAAGCCTCCAATGGGAAGTGCCATGCTGATTGTATTTGAATCCACTTAAATTTACATTCATATTAGGTATCTTACCAGAAAAAGATTTAAATTTGATAAAGACAGCTTAAAAGCTCCGGGCAAAACAGGTAAAGATTGATCCCCTTTATTATACTGGTTTAAATTCAATGAAATATTAAGATTGTCTAAATCCATGGTTCGCAGGAGAGCGGCATGTAAACCAAAATCTGACTCTGGCCAATCGAGCTGTCCAACAAACATAGGCGAAGTACTGGCCACCTATATGTGTGCAGTAGCCATTTTGATGACAGTGTTGAGCTCCTGTGTCATCTACTCGGATGTAGGGCGCTTCTTCCAGACCAGGAGTCAAGATCGTTTCACTTTCCTCTTCATAGCCTTTTGCTGCGTTCATGAGAATCTGATGGATCTGTCCTTCACCTTTTGTACCAGATTGTTTTCAGCACTCTCAGAAGCACTCTCAAATGAGACCATGCTCACGTATTCTAAAGAAAAGCCCAATCACTTGCAAAAGATTTTACTTGCCATGACTTTTTAAGGACGTACTCTTTGGATGACTATAATTTTGTCTGCCAGATTTGGTGGAATATATTGCGCGTCGCAATTTGTGTTTGTGGTATCGACCCGCTCCAACGAGGGTGTATAAACAACATTTCGCAAAGCTCCTGCTTCTAGCTTTCTGCAATCTGCGACATTTAAAAGACGTAGGTTAGGTGCATGAACTAGGTTTTCCAATGCCTTTTCTTCTAACTGATTGCAACCTTCGATATCGAGCAGCTCTAGGTTAGGTAAATGAACTAGGTTTTCCAATAGATTTTTTCCTAACCCCGTGCAACGAAACATGTATAGTTCAAGTAATTTAGCTGCAAAAACTAGGTTTGCCAATGCATGTTCTGCAAACTGATTGCACTCTTTGATACTTAGAATCTCTAGGTTAGGTACATGAACTAGGTTTTCCAATGCCTTTTCTTCTAACTGATTGCAACCTGCGATATCGAGCACCTCTAGGTTGCGTACATGAACTAGGTTGTTCAATGCATCTTTTTTTAAACTTCTGCAAAATAAGAGCTTTAGAATCGTGAGATTAGATACATGAACTAGGTTTTCCAATGCCTTTTCTTCTAACTGATTGCAAAGGTAGGCTTCTAGCCTGTTTAGATTAGGTACATGAACTAGGTGTTCGAATGCATTTGGTGCTAAATCATGGCCAATTTGGATAGTTAGCTCTTCTAGGTGAGGTACAAGAGTTAGGCATTTCAATGCATCGTCCTTTGGGCGAAAAAGTCTTAATTTCAATAACTGAGGCCAATGTTGTAAAACCTCTGATAAGAAAGCATCAAGATCAAGAACGCCCTCACAATCGATTATTAATGCTTGGATATTGGGACACCTTTGCGCGACTTGTGCGATCAATTCACGATTATGACGTGATAAGTGTACAGATCTAAGCAGTCCGATATCTACTCCGAAATAATTAAGGAGTGTTTGCGTCATTGGTATATCCATACTATAGGAAAGAGCAATTCTATTCGCAAGAGCAATAACGAATCTTCGAATATTCACAGTCGATCCATTTGCTGTGATTTCTTCGATAAGGTCAGTCGTCGTTACTCCAGTCGTCGTTACTGCAGTCATCGTTACTGCAGTAGCTGTAGGATCAAGGTGTTCCCGCACACCTTCAATAGAGAGGGCTTTGATAGCTTGCAGGAGCTGTTCCGCAGAATGTGCGTGTAGCTCTTTAATCATATCATCAACTAATTCATCAGGAAAGCGTAAAAGTTCAATCCATTGAAACAAGCTTGGTTTGAAGGAAATGATCTTTCTTAGGGAGGCCTTAAAAAGGTCATTGGCTTGGAAATAACTAAAGAATAACGCTAAGTATATATAGCTATTTATATCTTGATGATGGGGTAGGCGTCCGTCGAAAAGGGCAGTGATAGCTTGTTGCATTGAGTCTTCATCCAGTTTAAGATGGGGCGGAAGCTCAATTTGAATTCTATTACTCGAGGCTTCAGTAAATCCCTGCGCAGTCAGGAGATTTCTGAGGATCAAGGAAGAAGTTTCAGCTGCTAGGGTGTTTCTTTCTACTACAAATTCTTTTTTGTTAATTACTAAAGTCACTAGGTCGCGCTCTTCTTTTTGTTTTGGTAGATTAATGGGTAAGCCAATACCCAATCTTTCTGCGAGAAAGCCGGGAGAGACATATATATGCCCGCTGCCTGGTTCTTTTGTCCAAAAGCGATGTAGAGGGTCTTCACGAGTAGCTGCATGATGAAATGTATCTCTGATAACTCGCTCAAACTTTTCTGAATCAACACTTTCTCCTGGACGGATAGGTCTTAATCTAGGGCCGTCTACAGACAATTCCTCGATGGGAGTAGATGCTAAGAGCTGTAAGTTGGCGATTATATGCATAATTATTTAATTTGATTGTTTAAAATTTTCATGTCGCCACTTCTGCTACGGAATAGAAGCCCGCTCCCCATCAAGCAGAGTAAAGAACCCAATGCGAAAAGAGTCGCTGTCCCACTCAATACAAAAATGAAATTGCCTAAAAATGGAATGACAAGCCCTCTTAGACCGACACTCAAAATGTTCATCTCACTATAAGGAAGGCTCTCTTGATTTTTGGAAAAAGTCAGAGCTGACATGTGCCAGGAGAGCTCGCTGCCCGCCTGCATTATGCCGTAACACAAATAAGCAAAATAAAGCAACGGTAAAAAACTTTGAGCGGCGAGTAACATCGGGTGAAAAAGCGCTGCCATGCCTGCAACAAGCGCGCTGAAAATGAAGATGTTCGTGCGATTGAAGTAAGAACTCCAAAAACCTGAAGTAATCGCAAAACCAACTCCTTTACAAATCGTAATCGCCAGCATCACCTGGGTGTACTTAAGCTCCAAATTGTCAACGAAAAAGATTGGTAAGACGGGCTGGATAATCATCAAGCCAGCGCCACCCAGCATAAAACCAAGCTGGTATCTCGAGAAAGAACGATCGTTGGCCCAAAGTTTCCATGCGCGTCTCCATGGCAACAAGATTTGATTCTGGTTTGGAAACTCTTCTGTCAATGAAATGGGAATCCGGAGTAGAGAGAGAGTGGAAAGCAAACCTATCGCCGCTGTCACAGGAAAAAGCCAGCGCCAGGCATTGCCATCGACATCCAGCATTACACCAAGCAGCAAAGGTAAAAGAGCTGTGCCCAAATACTCAATGCTGTTGCCCAAAGCAAACACTTTTGAGCGCGATTCATTTGGAATGTGTCTCTTAAAAATCTCCATCCAAGCTGGCATACTACCTCGAGAGAGGGTCATGTAGAAGCCAAAAGCCAAAATCACATAGAGACTCGATTGAATCCAAAAGAAGAAAAGAAAGGGGATAAAACGCAGGATATTGGTAAGAACCAAGCTCCAAACTAAATTTTTTCTATTAGAATAGAAGTAGGAGCTCCAGTAGACGGCCAACAAGGAAGAAGCTGGTTTTAAAGCGACAAGGAGGGTTAGCTGCCAAGGAGAAACATGAAACTCTTTATATAAAATCATTGATAATGCGCTAATCAAAGCCCAGAAGGGTAGCCCAAAAAGGCGTGTCCAGATGAAGGCTGATGACGTGACTGACGCAGACATTGGCGCTCATTATAGCTGGAAAAATTGTAGAAGTCAAAATTCAAATATTTGTTTCCGCTTGCATTTAATTTTTTGTTGTTTGATAAGATCTCGTTATAATCAATCCAAACTGAATCGACTATAAAACCAGAAAAAAGGATGAGTACTATGTCAGCCCCTTCGTCCCCAACACATCAACAACTGAATCCATGGAGCCATCTACGTAGAAATCCAGTCAACAATCAAGGCTATGATTGGCGTATTTCTTCTTTGCCAGGGGCTGTTTGGCGTCCAGGTTCTTATGCTCCAAGTTCTTCACTAATTGGAACGCATGTAACTTTTGATAGTCAATCTAGACGATCTGAGGAAGTCGTATGTGTGACTCATAGAAATGTTGCATTCGCTCAATCTGGAGGTGCTGTGGTCAAGCATACGAGTTTCAGTCTTGTGATTGGAGATAGTCGTGAAGCAACAACTGCTGAAGACGCACTGTCTAAAGCTGCCAAACTGTTTCAGGGTTGTTTAAAACCTCCAAAAACATCAAAAGCTGTACCAGCAGCTATTGATGGTGCACTTGCGAGTTCTAATGCGCAATTGCGCTTAGAAAATCCCGGTCAGAAGGTTGTCTTATTGGGCTCTGTAAATACTGGAAGAAAGCATTACATCTTCAATCAAGGAGGGGGCATGGCTTACTTGTTGAAAAAAGATGGTAGTGTCACCTGTTTGACTGATCATGTTTTGCCTGGCCATCCTGCATTTCCAGTCGAGGGTTGTGTGAGTCCAGGAGAAATTTTGTTTAGTGACATTCCGCTGCGTTGTCAGCCATTTGTGACTGTCGGAGATGAGAAATGTCATGCTGCACGCGGACTTGGCTACCCCAAGCAGATCCCCACAGATCCTCTAATCACTCGCTTGACACCTGATCAATCGAAAGGAGAAATGTACATTTTGTATGTAACGCAAGAAGGAGAACAGAATGTTCGAAAAGAGGAGATAGAAGCTGCTTGGAGACAGAGTCAAGGAAATAATCCCCAGAAAATTGTTAAATCAATCACTTCCTGGCTCGAGAGGCGCTCTGAAAGTACCGAACCGAGGATGGCTGTAGTATTGGAAAGCTTGAGTCAGATACCGACTCCCCCTCCGAGCTATATCAAAGGAAAAGTAAATTACAATGGGAGTTGTATACCAGTAAGTATTAAAAAATGAAGGCTTTAAATTTGGTGTTTGGATGTGCAATCTTGATTTAATCGATCAATCGCGAGCCTTTCACGCAGGTCAACATTATCAATTCAAACTGAATCGGCTATATAGTTCTTGTGTGAAACAAGGTCCTCGAGAATAATGACAGCATGCAAGCAGAACTAATTAAAATGGGAGCGCAGCTGAAAAAGCTGCGTGAAGAGAGACATCTTTCACTCCGAGAAATCGAAAACGGCACCTCTATACGTGCTACTTACATCGATTCTATTGAGCAAGGACATCTGGGAAAGCTCATCTCTCCAGTATATGCTCAAGGGTTCATTAAAAAATACGCCGCTTTTCTTGATCTGGAGCCCGAATCCTTTCTGAAACAATACCCCCATGTGTTGAAGGCGCTTGGGGAGCGAGCTCCCGAAGAATTTTCTCTTCTAAGTTCGATTGAAGTACGCGGCTCTCCAAGTGGAGCAGTGAAGTGGCTGCCAAACTTTTTATGGGTGGCCGGCTCTGTCGCCATCATCTTGGTTGGCTGGTTCATGCTAAGAAAATTCGGAATCTTCTAATGCGACTCTTTTTCATAGGAATGATCATGGGAATCTGTGACCTCATTCCCGGTGTTTCTGGCGGAACTGTAGCCTATGTCAGCGGCATTTATAGTGATTTTCTCGCCGCTATACAAAGCCTCAATCTCTCTGATTGGAAAAAAATTCATTGGAAATTCCTTATGCGAATCGGTTTCGGTATTGCAATAAGCATCCTGCTGTTTTCTCGACTTTTCCATTTCCTCCTCACCAACTATCCACTGACTCTCTTTGCCTTTTTTTTTGGCGCTATTTTGGCAACAGCTACACCCAGTTTACGTAAACCAAATGGAATGATTGCATTGGGGTTTGTCTTCTCCTTCCTTCTTTCAGGTCTCCCTAAAGTAGAATCTCTTGAAATTCCTCTCTGGTGGGTCTTCATCTGCGGAATGATAGGCTCCGCAGCCATGCTTTTACCCGGAATCTCGGGCAGTTTCATGCTCCACATTTTAGGTGTTTACGCACTCTTTATTCGAGCACTCTCCCATCTTGATATTAAGTTTTTGCTTGTTATAGGTTTAGGAATTTCTTCTGGTTTTATCATTTTTTCTCGCCTAGTTAGCAAGCTATTAGATCATCATCCAGAAAAGAGCCATGCCTTTCTAATGGGTTGTATGTTAGGTGGTTTAAGAACTCTTTGGCCCTATACGACGCACAACATCCTGAGCGCGACACTCTTTTTGGCTCTTGGATTTATAATCACATTCTTTCTTGAGCGGAAGGCTTCTGTTTTGGTAAAATAAAAACTAATGCCTCATAAAGATTTATATACAAACCGCCTCGCCCGTGAGAAGTCTCCTTATCTTCTTCAGCATGCGCATAATCCGGTTGATTGGTACCCTTGGGGTGAAGAGGCTTTTGCTGCGGCGAAGCAGCTCGATAGGCCCATCTTTCTATCTATCGGCTACGCTACTTGTCATTGGTGCCATGTAATGGAGAAGGAGTCCTTCCAAAATCTTGAACTTGCTCAAATGATGAACAGCACCTTCATCAATGTAAAAATAGACCGTGAAGAGATGCCAGAGGTGGATAGCCTCTACATGGAATTTGCTCAGGCGATGATGAGTGGTGGCGCTGGCTGGCCGCTCAATCTAATTCTGACGCCCGATCTGAATCCTTTTTTTGCTGCTACCTACCTGCCCCCTGATTCATCTCGGGGTTTTTTGGGAATGAAGCAGCTTTTGCAGCGGATTCGCCATATATGGGCAGATCCCCACGAGCGCGAGCATGTCATTGAGCAAGCAGGTAAGATCGTCGATGTTTTTGCAGAAGAGGCTGTACCTGACAAGACAGCCATACCTTCGAAGGAGATCATCACCCATGCTGCTGACCTAGTATTCCGTAGTGCAGATCCAGTTTATGGGGGAATGAAGGGAGCACCAAAATTTCCCATTGGCTTTCAAGCCTCTTTTCTATTGCGAGAAGCGCATAAGCAGACAGATAGCCGAGCTCTTTTCTATGTCGAGCGCACGTTAGAAATGATGCATCGGGGTGGTCTATATGATCATATCGGTGGTGGCTTTGCGCGCTACAGTATTGATGAGCAGTGGTTAATCCCGCACTTTGAAAAAATGCTCTATGATAATGCTATTTTAGCGAGTGTCTATATCGAAGCTTTTTCCTATACGAAGCACGGCTTTTATCGTGATGTCGCCGAGCAGATCTTCTCCTATGTGCTTAGAGAGATGAGCTCACCTGAAGGGGCATTTTTTAGCGCACAAGACGCAGATGCAGATGGTAAAGAGGGTAAATATTACACCTGGACTTGGGAAGAAATTCATAGGGAGTTGAAAGAAGATGCTCCACTTTTTAGTGAATTTTATGGAGTGACCCCCGCCGGTAATTTCCACGGCCGAAACGTTCTTCACATGCCCTATACTTTAGCTGAATTCTCTCAATACCGTCGTTTGGATAAACGTACACTAGCTCAACTCCTCAAACAGATGCGCAAGACTCTTTTCGAATTACGTAAAGAACGAAAAGCACCTTATAAAGATGATAAAGTGATTACATCTTACAATGGGCTGATGATCAGTGCTCTTGTCGCAGGAGGTCTTGCTTTCAACAACAGTGAGTATCTTGAAGCTGCTAAGAAGGCAATTAATTTCATTCAGAAAAACCTCTACCAAGATAACAATCTTTTCAGAAGATGGCGTGATGGTGAGAGGAAATATGATGCCAGTCTCGATGACTATGCATTTATGATTCAAAGTTTGATTTCACTATTCGAAGCAGACCTAGGCACACACTATTTGGATTGGGCTTTAGAGCTGCATAATACCCTTGAAAGTGAGTTTAAAGCCGAGAATGGGGCTTACTATTCCACCAATGGACGCGATCCTAATCTGATTTTGCGTCGTTGCGAATTCTATGATGGTGCTGAACCATCGGGTAATGCAGTAGCAGCAGAAAATCTTTTACGCCTTTTTCAGATTACTGGAGATCCTGACTACCGCGAGCGAGCTGAGGAAATCTTTGCTGCAGGACGTGAGCATATTCAAGTCTATGCTCCAGGTGCTTGTTATCACCTCATTGCGCTCATGCGCTATTTTGATGAAAAAGCGCCTGTTTTTCTGATTGCGCTGAATGCAAAAGAGGAAAATAAAGATAATTTGAAAATGATGCTGCGCGACCATTATATACCTAATCGAGCGGTTATTTGGTCGCGTGCCAGTGATGAAGCCCTTCGCGATATCTGTCATGATAGTCGCAAGCAAAAGACTATCAACGGTCAAACAACTCTTTATATCTGTTACGGGGATCGTTGCCTAGAGCCGATTACCTCCTTGGCGAAGATGGAAGAGGCGATGAACAGCGTATCTAAATAAAATTTTTAATTTTATTTGCCATTCTAAATACAAATATTGATTTCGAGGATTGGTATAAATCGGGAAACCGTGTTATTATCTGCTCGATGAAAAAGCTGATTCCGCTACTCCTTACAATTCCTCTTTTTGCAGTAGAGCTTCCTCTGAACACTGACTTTTCGATGGGCCCCGATGAGCATTTGATCGTGCATAACCGCGTGTTGTTGAAAATCAACAATAAACATTTATCTGTGATGGATGTAGTGCGCAAGATGGACCTGATATTCTACCAACAATACCCTCAATTGATTCACTCTACTCCTTTGCGCTACCAATTTTATCAGGCTAACTGGCAGGCGGTTCTTTCAGCGATGATCGATGATCAGCTCATTTTAGCCGATGCTAAAGATAAGAAAATAGATGCATCGGACGGTGAGGTCCGCGAAGCGATGGAGCGTGTTTTTGGACGCGATCCTGTATTAAAGCTGGATGAGCTCCATGTGACCTTTGCTGAAGCTTACGAAATGCTGAAAACAGATATTATTGTCCAGAAGCTGACAGGGGGCATGGTTCATGCCAAAGCAATGACGGGTGTCAATCCGAAAAAGATGAAGAAGCTCTACGAGCAGAAGTGTATCGAGAATCCTCCGCAGGAACTGTTTCATTATCATGTTCTCTCGTTTAGAGGAGAGGGGGCTCCGGAAGCTGCGATTGAAGCTCACAAGCTACTGGAATCAGGAAAAACAACTTTTGGAGCTATTCCTGAGCGATTTCCTCAAGCTTCTCTTTCGAATGAATACACTCGGACGGCAGGCGAGCTTTCAGCTGCGCATAAAGCTGTCCTGAGTGGGCTTAATGAGGGGGGGGTGAGTGCTCCTGTCCAACGTAAAGAGGTTTGCTACCTATTTAAGCTCGATGGATTAGAGAAAAAGGAGTTACCTCCTTTCAATCAGATGGAGCGGGAACTCAAAAATGAGGTGCTTGAGCAAGAGATTGTGGAGTATAATATGAAGTACCGAACATGGCTACGTGAGCGCTATGGTTTGACTGACAAGCATCTTTCAAGCTTGATTCCCAATGACTTGCAGCCTTTTGCTCTCCGATGAACCTCTCTGAATTGAAGCATTATCTGGCGGAGCTTGGGATCGCGCCTATGAAGCGTTTTTCGCAAAATTTTCTCATCGATAACAATATTTTGGATAAGGTGATCAAAACAGCGGACATCCAAAAAGGGGACCGGGTGTTGGAGATTGGTCCAGGTGCTGGCATCATTACGCGCCGCTTGGCTGAAGAGGGGGCTATTGTGACTGCTGTGGAGATTGACCGCACCTTTGAGAGGGAGCTGCGCAAATTGCCTGTAGAAGTGATAGAGGATGATTTTTTAAAGATAGAACTGCCTGATTGTGATAAGGTTGTTTCTAACCTACCTTATCATCTGACCTCACCGATCATGGCTCGTATTCTCCCGCATTACAAGAGTTGTACTCTATTTTGTCAGGATGAGATGGCCAGGCGCATTACGGCTGAGCCTAATAGCAAAGAGTATGGTCCTTTCACTATTTTTGTGCAGTTTTATGCCGAAGCCAAATATGCCTTTAAGGTGTCTAAGAACTGTTTTTATCCAGTGCCCAAAGTAGACTCTGCTGTTGTCTACTTTACTAAGAAAGAACCTCCTCCTGTGAATGCGGATCATTTTTTTGAGTTTGTGCATACAGCATTTCAGGGGCG
>CAZXQV010000024.1:0-12220 GCA_964643195.1 uncultured bacterium
CACGCTTGCATCCGTTTCTCTGTATCTTCTTCACGGTTTCTACAGCACAAATTCTGGAAAAACACAATGATAGCATGATCTTTGGTCTCGTCGTGCAACTCATTATCAGATTCATTGTAACGCACAGTGCGTTTTTCCCAATTGCGTACGCTCACATTAGATGAGCAACAAACGCAACTAACTTGCTTGCAAGAATCTGTGCAATTAATAGGTACACGTAGTGGACAGGATGTTGGAAACATTTAACCCTCCTTGGTTATTTCCATTTTCTCAAAATATGGGTACTCTTGTATGAGTACTTGAGCTAACTTAAAGTGATTGAAATCCACTGCTTTCATTGCAGACGAGGACAATCTATAAAGCAAAGGGCAGCCTTTTTTGAAATCCATATGACATACTATGTAGCTACCATCTCAATAGCGGGCGATGCCGATGGTTTGTGGTCTTTTCAATTGTATTTCAATGTGATTGAGGATTTTGAGGATGTCATCATTCTTCTGGCATAGTTTAGCCGCAATCTCAAATGCAGTCCCTGTGATTGATTGAGGAAGATGATCTCTATCTATCAATTTTCGAAGCCGCATATGAGAGATAGAAAGATTTTCGATAAAATAGTCATCAGCAGGTTTTAGCATTCTTCTTTCAAAGCTCCTCTGGAATTGCGCTGTTGGATAACCAAAGAGTGTAGCTTCATTGACATTGAAGAGAGGTCCTCCTAAGAAAAGCAGTTTTTCTACACCTTGTTGTTTCACAAGCTCATTGAGCTTTTGCAAAAAATCAATAGGGGATGCAGCTTGAAAAAGCGCAATCTTAGTTTTATACCCCAGTGACTGACATAAAGAGAGAATGCCTCCCTCTGGAAAACTGGGCAGTTGGAAGCGGTTATTATCTAAAATAGCCTTAAGAGAGAGCTCTTTGAAATGGATTTTACAATAGCTGGCAAGAAAATGAATGCAGCTGCCTGAGGCGATTTGCTCTTGTAAAGGAGCTTCTGATTCTAGAGCTATTAAGGCTAGAGCGCGCTGAATGGCAGAGAAGCTTCTTAAACAGCAATAATGACCATCCAGTAGAAAAAAGGCAGTAACGATGCCACTACCTGGTCTCTGTTCAAAGAAAAAGCGACGCTTCACCTGTTCAATAAAGGCGCTATGGGGCAAAAGTTCAGCTAAAAGATCAATAAAATGCTCTTTGTTATAGGCTTCACCATAATTGGCATCGTGCAGACGCACAAAATAAAGAAAAATTTCCTGTAACGATGTTAGCTTTAACTCTTCGATTTTTAGAAGAGCGTTATCCATCTTCAAAACTGCTGTACAGAGAAATTCCATGATTTTGTCTATCAGATATTTTGTAGGAATAAATTGTAAATCAGCGCGTTGTTGAACAACGCTTAAAGCCTCAAGACAAGCCTTTTTTGGTGGGCCAAACTGCTTCATTGATGGATGCACCGCGATTGGGTATTGCAAATGTGCCAGTGTTTCTTGATTGGAAATAATTGTTCTCAGTGCGGGCTTATTGAATTTAGAGGCGAGTTCCATGACAACCTGCCGTCTACGTGCGCAGATCTCGCCTGTTGAATCAAAAAGAAGAGAACTTAGATCACCTCGACTGTTGACAAGCTCGACAGCAAAGGGAATGGATTGATCTTTTTTTTCCAACTCTTTGACTGCTTGCTGCATCTCTGGTGAAAGAGAAATTGGGTTTGCCATATGAACCTCCTTGTTCAGCATGGATATTAATTAAGTGCTAGAGCAACCGCGCTACTTTTATAGATTTAAAATCTTGAAAGTTGAGTGGGACAATTTCATCATCGGTCATCCGACAAAATTCTGGTTTCTCTGTGTAAATATTCATACGGCAGATCAGTCTTTGACCATCTCCCATCAGTCCTACTCCCAGAGTTACCGGATGTTGAACAAAGCGTTCTATTGTCTGCATCAACGGGAGCAGATCTTCCCCAGGTAAAGCAATTTGCAGAGCAATCTCAAACGCGGTACCGCTCACACTTTTGGGCAGAGAATCTCTTTTGAAAAGGGTTTTAAGCTCTTTTTCTTGTAAGAGTAGTTTGCTCGTTACTGTTTTCTTAAGTGGAGCGAAAAACTTACGTATCAATGAGTTTCGGAATATATCTTCTGGAAGCGCAAAAAAAGCAGCATCGGTTGTTGCATCAAAAATGAACTGTTGTATAAAGAGCAGGCGCGTTGCTTTCTCCTTGCAAATTAGATTATTCATCTGATGGAGGAAGGCAAGAGGTGAAGAGGCGTGGATTTCAAGCATTTTGAGTTCCAAATGCATGGCCTGACAAAGCGTTTCAGGAGAGCTTTCGGAGTGATGTTTCAGAGAAAAGCACTCGTCTGAAGCTTCATGATTTTTGCTCAAACAGTAGCTGAACAAAAAGTGCTTAAAGGTAGCAGAGGTGATGTATTCGCATAAAAGCTCTACCTGTGAGGGCTCTTTAGATTCCATTATGAGCTGGACAATCGCTCGTTGTAAGGAGGCGAAAGAATTCAGAGCGGTGTAGTGGCCATTTAGCATGACAAAGGGTGTCACTTTTCCTGTTTCTCGCTCTTCAAACCAGAGTTTCTGATATAGATGTTTCGATAGAGTTTCAAAAAAACTATTTGGAATTTTACGAAAGGTAGTTCTTAAGTGCTCTAAAACTGAAGAGATGAATTCTCCTTTATTGGGCACTCCATAATTGGCATCATGCAAGCGGAAGAAGTAGAGCAGAAGATCGGAGAGAGAAGCCAATTTTAGTTCAGCGATTGGCAGCATCTGTTCATCTAGCTGAATCATGCCTGAGCAGAGTGCTTCCAAGAGCCAATTAAGAATATCAGGGAGATGAAAAAAATGGATGTCAGCGCGAGGTGGCAACTTAAACAGGGTGTCGATGCAGGCTTGCTGGACATTTTCATAGTTGTCTAAAAAGTATTCGAGTGAAGAGTGGATGGTGATGGGATCTTTCAGGGTGCGCATGACTACGCGATTGTCCAATGCACGCATCACATCTTTTAAATGGAGGCGGTGGGCAATCGCTTTGACAGCAGCTTTGCGTGCGTCGCTCGTGTCTCCTCTGGCATCGAAAAGCACAGCATGGAGTTCGCCTCCTGATTCGATGAAGTCATTCAGAAATGAGTGTTGCAGCAAATCTTTGTTCTGTGCGCAATAGGCTTCAATCATTCCCATCTCCGCCATTTTAACTTCAGAAGGGATCTGTTGCTTGAGTAGTGCATCTAAAAAGGGAGTTAATTCAGGCGCAATCTGTAGGAGCTGCTTTACCTGTCTTTTCAAGGTAAGGTGTGCAAAAAGCGCATCTCGCTCAGGTAGGTGATATATAGTAGGATGGGGAGCGAAGGTAACTTTGCGTTTTTCTCCATCGAGTCTTTGCAATGGAGCTTTGTCATCTAAATTTACAAACATACCAACCTCCTTGTGATATCAACATCTGGTGTTGCAAAAAATCTTAAACAATTCTTCATATTAAAGTGAAGAAAAATATTTAATATCTATACGTATTAGATTTAAACTATTGACAGATTATGATTTGCTCGTTGAAAAAGAAGTCTTCGGAAGATGTGTAACTTCACTCACCTTACGCATTTTTTCTCTCACCAAGAGGGATTGCTGCAGCCGATCACTCCTTAATCAACTCGCAAGGAGTTGGCCTTCCTTGTGATCGTTGTATCTTGACCACAGCAATCCCTCTCGGTGAGAGAAAAAGTGCGTAAGGTGAGTAACTTCAGATGGGTATAGCTATATAGCTGAATCGACTATAAATATCTAGAATAGTATTAGCGCGAGCAAGAATGGCACATAAAATCATAACCAGCAAATAGACAAAAGAATAAGTTTGATTAGCTCTCGCTCGTGGATCCTCGACCCCAAAAAAACCCTTTTCTACCGATTCTAAAAATGCCTCGCATCAATCGTGGGGGACTTTTGCGCAACGTAAAAGCGTAGTTTTCAAGTAACAGTTCAGATCCCCCCCCCCCGCCGAAGCTGGGGGGGGGGATCTGAACTGTTACGCTTTTAGCAGCAATTCCCGCTGGGTCGCAACCATCTAAATAAGAGTTGATTAAATCAGGCGCTACCGCAGAGTTTTCGGCAAATTCCGCATCCGAATCATTCGAAGCATCTTCGCGGTTAACGTTGAATGCGCCTCTAAGCGGGTCAGATGCTCTTAGGACTTCGCTGCACGAAGCGCCAGGGGGAATTGCTGTACTTTTAGTAATTCTGGGAGCTGCCGCAACCGCAAGAAGACTTGACTTGAGGGTTAGAAATCTTGAAACCAGAACCATGGAGTCCGTCTACATAATCAATCACTGAACCCAAAAGACGGCCAACAATGCTCTTCTTGACGCAAACAGTAATGCCTGATGTGTTGTAAGTGACATCATCAGCTTCCGGAGCTTCACAGAAATCTAGTAAGTATTGGAATCCACCACAACCACCAGCCATGTCACCAAAACGGAGGTAACACTTTTCAAAGCCTTCTTGCTGCGCAAACATCATGAATTTTTCTGCAGCAAGAGGAGTGACTGTAATTGTATCAAGATCGACTTTTTCAGCCAAAATTTCATTGAGTTCAGCAACAAGACGCTCGATCTGCACCTCTCCCATCCCATGGCCAATCATTCCAGCGCTTAAAGTCTCCCAAGTCGCAGCACTGCAACTTGTACAATGAAGGCCTGCATTGGTCAAGGCTTGAGCCATGCGCTGGCTCTTTGCTGGGAATTTCGAGATGATATCAGCTATTGTCATCTCAGCATGGATAGTCTGCTCATTAATCATATTTTAAAACTCTATTTTAACGCAGCCCCGCTTCAGTTTACACTGACAAGCGAGACGCTCTGTTCCTTGTTCTCCAAGAAAATCTTCCTCTTCTTGAGTGAAGTTAGAAAGATTCTCCATGCCTTCGGTTACTTCGATCACGCAAGTACCGCAGACACCCTCTGTACAGGCAAAAGGAACACCAGCTTCCTCACAAACAGAAGCAATAGGCTCGCCATCTGCTAGCTCGTGCTCTTCGCCACTAATAATAATTCGTCCCATTCGGAGTAGAGGGATTTGAACCCCCGACCCACTGCTCCCAAAGCAGTTGCGCTAGCCAAGCTGCGCTATACTCCGATTAATGCTTCCGCACTAAGCGAGAAACTATACTCTGATGATTGATTTTTGACAACAGGGGAAGATATATAGTTGAAAATCTCACATTTGCACCATGGGAAAGCCTGACCACTGACTGATTCAGCTATATCACTCACCTTACGCATTTTTTCTCTGACCGAGAGGGATTGCTGCAGCCAATTTACAGCCGATCACTCCTTGATCAACTCGCAAGGAGTTGGCCTTCCTTGTGATCGTTGTATCTTGACCACATCAATCCCTCTCGGTGAGAGAAAAAGTGCCTAAGGTGAGTATATCATGTGCTATTTTCAGATGAATTAGATATAGATATTAATTGATGGAAGAGAAAGAGTTTGAGCCAACCCGGAAAAAGCTAAAGCAGGCCAGAAGCGATGGGAGAGTTGTTTACTCGTCTGAGCTGGCCCTTGGGATAATCATGCTGGCTTTTTTTTCTCTTTTCTATCTGATTGGTCCCTCAATTTATAGCCGATTTGAGGAGTTGTTCTCATTTAAAATGATGTCTTTTTACTCTCCTATAGGAGCCATTTCACCTATTTTGAAGCCGCTTATTTTATACATGATCACTCTTTTTATGATTGCCTACGCTGCCCATTTCTTGCAAATCGGCTTTCTTTGGGCTTGGCCTAAAAAAAGCAAAAAGATCTTCCGCTTTTTTCTTCCTCTTTTGAAACTAATTGGACTTCTTACCATCTTTTATTTTTTCTTTAAAACTACTATTCCTCCTTTTTCTGCAAATGTTCGACAACTTTTAGTTTTTTGGGCTAAATCGCTTCATCACCTAGGACTTTTCCTTGCCTTATATCTTCTTTGCATCGGAATTTTTGATTATCTCTATCAAAGGTGGCGTTTCTTGCAGGAAATGAGGATGACAAAAGCTGAAAAGAAAGATGAGAAAAAGGATTGACGGCACATATAAAATAATTTATTGATATGAGGTATGGGTGGATTGAAAGAGAGGCTAGCTGGAATGATGAGTCATGCGGATGCCTTATTGGCAATCGGCGTGATTGCGTTGATTCTTTTACTGATCGTTCCATTGCCTCCAATTATTCTCGATGCGCTCCTCTGTTTCAATATTGTTTTCTCTCTGATGGCTCTTTTGCTCACCCTTTATATTGAAAAGGCGATGGAGTTTTCAAGTTTTCCTTCGCTTCTACTCTTTCTGACTCTTTACCGCTTGGGTCTCAATATTGCATCAACAAGGATGATTTTGACACGGGGAGAAGGGGGAGACATCATCCACACTTTTGGTAGTTTCGTCACTCACAACAACACGCTGGTTGGTCTGATTCTCTTTGCGCTTCTCACTGTCATCAATTTCATTGTGGTCACCAAGGGAGCTGGACGAGTGGCTGAGGTGGCTGCGCGCTTCACGCTAGAAGCGCTGCCGGGAAAGCAGATGGCTGTTGATAGTCAGATGCAAGCGGGTCTGCTCGATCAAACTGAGGCCAAAAAAGAGCGGGCAAAGATCAGTGAAGAGGCAGAGTTTTATGGAGCAATGGATGGGGCGAGCAAATTTGTGCGTGGTGATGCAATTGCTTCAGCTATCATCACCCTTGTGAATATTTTTGGTGGTTTTGCGGTTGGTTTTTTTGTGAAGAACTACTCTTGGCAGGAATGCTGGTCTATTTTCACCTGCCTGACTGTAGGTGATGGCCTTGTAAGTCAAATTCCTGCATTGTTGATTTCTGTCGCTGCTGGTGTGATCGTCACCCGCGCTTCTTCTGAAAGTTTAGGCACTGCCTTTTCGAGACAGCTATTCAATCATCCTAAAGTACTGCTGTTTTCAGGTGGACTCATTCTCTGTCTGAGTTTGATCCCTGGCATGCCGCTTCTTGTGATGGTGCCAATCGGAGGGGCGCTTTTACTCTATTCTTTTAAAATCATTAAGGGGCAAAGCTCTGCTGAGCAGAAAGTGTCGTCGAAGTTGGAGATCACTCTCGGTTGTAGCTTGATTGGTAAGGCGCAGCAGCTCCATGCAGCTTTGCCTAAGCTGCGCTCTTCTATTCAAAAAAGAGTCGGCATTCGTTTAGAACATATTATTATTAAAGATAGTATGGAGATCTCACCCAACAGCTATTTTCTTGCGCTGCGGGGCGTTAAACTCTACCAAGGAAGAGAGCGAGAAGTCGATGAAATCATCGCTAAATTAGAAGAAGCATTTGAGTTGCATGCACATGAGCTCATTACGCTTCAGGATGTGGCTTATTTTCTATCAGATGCACGGAAACGAGACAGCGCGGCAGTTGAAGCTCTTAAATTGAGTACGAGTCAATTGCTTTCGATTCTACAAGAATTGCTCAGAGAGAGAATTCCGATCACCGATTTTGTCTCTATTTTAGAGACTATTGTTGCCAATCCGAAAGATCCTATTGAAGCAATCCGTCAAAACTTGGTCCATGCGATTACAGATAAGTTTTTTGGAGAAAGCCGTTGTGCTTATGTGATCACAGTCGATCCTAAGGTTGAGAAGATGTTGGACGTCGCAACTAAGCTTCGTCCTCGCACAATCGATAAGATTGGTGAGCAGATTCTACAATTTGTTGGAAAAGCAGAAGCTGGGCCTGTAGTGTTAACGACTTCCAGAGCCCGAAAGCAACTGCGCCAAATCTTGGAAAAGCGTCTCCCAGCATTGCCGGTTCTCTCTTATGATGAAGTGGAAAGCGACATTGAACTACGTTCAGTCGGTGCAGTGACCAATGAGGTTCTGCTATGAACCGTCAAAAAAATGTCGCAGAGATTCGTCGTTTGCTTCAGGAAAAAAAAGAAGCTTTCCCCAAACTTTGTCGATTTCTTGTCTCGAAAGGGGTGACTCAGGCGCTTGCTGAGAAGATCACGGTTGATTACATTGGCTCAGCACAAGAGGTGGGAGCTTTACCGAAAATATTAGCAACCTACATCAATACAGGGAAAGAGGTGACTTTTGAAAAGAAGCGGACGCTTGCTTTTGTCGGTCCTACGGGAGTGGGTAAGTCGATTACTATCAAAAAAATCGCAGATCATCACCGCAATCGGAATGTGCAAATTGTTTCTAGTTCCAGTGAAATACGAGAGGGCTTTGATCTTACTTTGATCGATACTGAGGGGTGTAACTACTATCAAGAGAAGCGTGTCGATGCCATTGGAGAGTTGTTGTCTGATATTCCTGATGTAGAGGTGCACCTAACATTAAGTGCGACTACGAAAGATGTGGATCTGTATGGCGCGATTCATCAGTTTTCTCCATTAAGGCCTACTCATCTGATTTTCACTAAGTTAGATGAAACATTGACGCTTGGATCTTTGATGAATGTCTGCGCAAAATGTCATTTGCCGATTCGTTATGTAGCCTATGGCTATCCTCTGCCAGGGAAGTTGGAGCTTGCAGATGGAGCAAAAATTGTGAAGAAGATGCTAGCTGATCTCAATCAGCCGGAGTTCCAACGCCTCCGCTCTCTTTAGAGCTCACAATCCCATATAGCTGAATCACTCACCTTATGCACTTTTTCTCTCTCGAAGAGGGATTGCTGCAGACAATCTTAGCCGATCACTCCTCGATCAAATCCCAAGGAGTTGGCCTTCCTTGTGATCGTTGTATCTTGACTACATCAATCTCTCTTGGATAGAGAAAAAGTGCGTAAAGTGAGTGAATCAGTACAAAATGGCACTGTTTGACCGCGCCAAAGGGCCATGATGAAGCGATCGCAGAATTCGTTGTCCCTAAAGCCTATTCTTGGTATCTTTCGTTCTATCTAAAAGGAGTTTTGCATATGAGATCAAATCATCAATTGAGACAATTGATAGGTTTTTGGACTATTCTTCTATTAATCGGTCTTATCCCTAAGCAGTTACAAGGAGAAGAACTAATGACTTCTGAACTTGTGGATCTTCAATCATTTGTTCCCAATATCCAGATAGATCTTAAATATGCCACTACCGACAACTTTACAGGGCAAATTGTGTACAGTTTCCAGTGTTGTTTATTACTTAAAGAAGCTGCATTGCGGTTGCGTGATGTTCAAGCTGAGCTTGAAACAGTAGGATTGGGCTTAAAAGTTTGGGATGGATTTCGGCCTTTAGCAGCGCAGTGGAAATTTTGGGAATTAGTACCCGATGAGCGTTATGTGAGTGATCCACGAAAAGGTGGAAGACATACAAGGGGAACAGCTGTGGATTTAACTTTGATTACAAATGAAGGCAAAGAATTAGTAATGCCTTCTGAATTTGATGACTTTAGTGAAAAAGCTCACCAAGACTACATGGGAGTGTCTGATGAAGCAATCAGAAATCGTACATTTTTAAGAGAAGTCATGGAAAGGCATGGCTTTATTGGTCTGCCCACAGAATGGTGGCATTTCGACTTAGTCGGTTGGGAGAATTATCAACCGATCGAATTATAGCTGAATCAGTCCAAACCCGGAAAATCAATTCATGCATTAGGACGATTTTCACTAAAAGCAGCCAAAGGGCATCCGCCAGGCAATCCCTAGGCCATAGTAATTGAGCGGGAAATTGTAAGCATGGATATTGTACCAGCCCGTAAATTCCCAAATACCCCAATTGATTCCAGAACGCTTAAATGCAAGCCCGAGATTCACAAACTGGTGACGGATACCCGCATAGCCTGGAAATGGCTCATTAGGAAGAATATCATTGTTTCCCGTGCCATAAACTAGCTCTAGAAGGGCGCTCATCGTGGTGCAGTGACCGATTTTTACATCCCAAGCAGAATACGAGTGCCACCAAGGATTGCCCTTCGTCGCAAAACCCAAGGCCGCATAACTCCAAAGGCGCATGATCCAATCATCGCATCTAATGAACTCTTTACCAAATGCTGCATTCAATTCAGCATTGAAATTGCCATGAAACCAACAGCTCGTAGCAGTCAAAAAGCTGGAATGCACGGCGAAGAGCGTAAGCCCCGAAGTGAGCGTCATCCAATCCCCACAACCCTCTTCTAACCACTGATAACGCCCAGTCAGACGTGTAGCTTGGTAAGAAAAGTTGAGATCCGTTGCTGGATTGGAAGAAAAAAGCACTTCAATCTCCCCATTCCAATCAGGCCAAACCGTCACATTCATGCCCAGAGCCAGATTGTTGATCGGATTATTCAAGTCAAAATTACCAAGAGGTGACTGAATAGTGTTTTGATACTGATAAAGATACTCTGCGCTTGGTATGAACTGCCAAGGAGGTGGAAACCAAGGCTGTAAATCTGTCCCAGCCAATGGCAACACCCATAACAATGGAAGAAGAAGCTTTTTCATTCGATACCTTGTGCTGCTAACCAACGTTCACAATCAATCGCTGCCATACAACCACTTCCAGCGGCTGATACAGCCTGACGGTAGACTGGATCTTGTACATCACCTGCAGCGAAAACACCCTCTATATCCGTATAAGTAGTTCCTGCTTTCACAAGTAAATACCCCTGACTATCAGTCTTCAGCTGACCTGATAAAAAGTCTGTGTTCGGTTTGTGCCCAATCGCAAAGAAAACACCGGCAGCTTCCCTCTTTTCAATTTTTTTCGTTTTTAAATTCTCGACAGTAACAGAGGTGACAACTTTGTCTCCCTCAATCTTTGTAATCAGAGAATCCCACAAAATCTCAATTTTGGGATGTTTCAGAGCGCGTTCAGCCATGATCTTGGATGCACGTAGCTCATCTCGTCTATGGACGATATAAACTTTGGAACCATACTTCGTCAGAAAGATAGCCTCTTCAACTGCAGAGTCACCACCTCCAATAACATATAGTTCCTTGTTGCGGAAGATCGGCATCGCTCCATCACAAACAGCACATGCTGTCACCCCTCTTTGCCAAAAGCCCTTTTCGTCCGCACCCTCGATTTCCAAACGTTTCGCAGTCGCACCTGTTGCAATAATCACACTATCAGCTGTATATGCTTGCTTGGCACTCACTTTGAAAGGATGTGTGCTTAGATCTACAGATTTGACATCTTCGCGCAAAAGGGTTGTGCCAAAGCGTTCACACTGCTTGCGGAAAGCATCCATCAGCTCAGGTCCTGAGATGCCTTCAGGAAATCCAGGATAATTCTCCACCTCTGTAGTGGTCATCAATTGCCCACCAGCTGGTCCTGAGAAGAAGCCTTCGAAAAGGAGAGGTTCAAGATTGGCGCGCGCTGCATAGAGAGCCGCTGTATAACCCGCAGGCCCCGATCCAATAATAATGAGTTTTTTGTGCATAATTATTCCGTAAGTAAGGCGGTTGCAGTAGCAAAAGTTTCGCAGTGGCTAATCGATAGAAAGAAATGAGCTTTTGGGTAAAGCCCTTTCAGGCGACTTGAAAGATGAACTTCAGGCTTTCCCTCAACATTGTTTATCACCTCAATCTCATGCCAGGTCATTTCGCCGACAAGACCTGTGCCAAGCGCTTTTAAAACAGCCTCTTTTGCTGCAAAACGACCAGCCAAATGGGGCCAGGGTTTTGCGAATTTTTGGCAGTAAGCTCGTTCTCTCTCTGTCAAAATGCGTTCGAGAAAACGCTCTCCATGACGCTCATGTGCTTTTTCGATCCGAGCGATCTCAATGATATCGGTTCCAATGCCCTGGGGAGTGCTCATGTTTTAATTTCTCTAAGAGCTGAGACATAATATTGAATTGCGCCGATCACTAGAGCAATACCCACTGCAACATCAACAAAAGCACGCACAGAATGGGGGACCGGCAAAAAGCGGAGACTCATGCCAAGGCCCATCATGCCCAAAATGAGAAAATAAAAAGGTGCGCTATAAAGATTTTTAATGTGCACGGGGGCTGGCAAATTGCTAATACGAGCAGCTTGTTTTTGAGCGGCACGTGACATTACAAAACGGCCTTTTGCATAACCCACAGCTGTCGCTATTGCTAAAAGAGGGAGGGCATCACTCAAAGAGAGCCCTATTCCTAGGAGGGAAAGTCCTATCAGCAGCCAAAGAGTTCCAGCTAAAAAAATAAGTGTGCGGTGGGAGACTTTCATATGTTGCCTTTTTTTTGAATCGCAGTATATAATGAGACCTATTTTTGGAGTAGAAAAATGATAGCTGCTTTCGTTTGGGATCCAGACCGTATTTTGTTTGAAATTCCTTTTAT
>CAZXQV010000025.1:0-11719 GCA_964643195.1 uncultured bacterium
TTCATGAGCTTGGGCTGATCCTACATAGCCAGCTAAAGTCAACTCACCTGTGTTGAACGAAACAGCCACAGCACCAAAACCACTATGGACCAGTTGAGACGACACTTCATCGATCACTTGCTCTTCTACAACGACACGGTTTTCAAGCAAGTTGATATAGTTGAAATGGATATTCATCCAATCGATTAGGTCAGCTGCTTGTTTTTCATTTTTCATGTAGCCAGAAAGCGCGAAGACTCCAGGCCTTGGAGAGTGCATACTCACACCTTTAAAGTCAGGCTGCTTAGACAGTAAAATATTTATCTCTTGCCAGACTGCTTGATCGTTGACAACGTGATCATCAATAGCTTTCAAGAAAGAGAGCGAATTGAGATTATAGAAGAGCTCATCTTTTTCGATCCCAGTTGCCACATGACCTACCAAAAAAAGTCTATTGCTATTGGGCGTGTAAGTATACTTTACAGATGGGAAATCTTGGACTGCTTCACGGATCTCATTGATATAATCTTTTGGAGGAGCTTTCAGTTCCTTTGTATGGAAAAGAGAAATCATAGCAATCGCAAGGAGGACGGCTAAACCTGAAACAATGCTGACATAGATGCCCATGCCAGCTTTCGGCGGTGCCTTTGGTTCAACTACTGGTTCTTCGAAAGCAGCGATCTGGGGCTGTTCAGGCTCTTTGACAACCTCTTCTCTTGGTTGCTCTCGCGGTGCTTCAAAGGTAGGGGAAACAATCGTTTCTTGTGGGGCTTCTCTATCGACGATGAAAAATGCTGATGTACCGAGTGAAACAACCAAATTGGGTTGTAGAGGTACTCTACCGGCAATTTGTTCTTGATCGATCAATACACCATTGCGACTTTTGAGATCTTCAATTTCAAGCGCCCCCTCTTCATTCAAAAAGAGTCGTGCATGTTCGCGAGAAACACTCAAATCATGAAAAACAATGTCACAGCTGCTTGCTTCTGTTCCGATCAAATACTCCCGTCCCATATCGAGAGCGAACTCAGCACCTGTGTTAGGACCTGCAATCACTTTTAGTAGGAAACGAATAGAAGGGGTAAGGTCAAGTGCAATCATTCCAGATTCGTCATTCGGATTAAAAAGTGGTTCATCTTCTTGGTCAGATTCAGCGAGCTCTTCATTTTCAAAGTTCGCAGAAGAAATTGATGGTGTTGATTCCAGCCCTTCTCCCTTCAGCTGCTCCCCCATACCAGCTGCCTCTTCAGGCCAATCCTCTTCCGCATCAACACCTTCAGCAGCCCAATCTGCTTGATCTTCAAATGATGCCTTTGGATTGGTTTCTAACCCTTCAGAAAGGAGCTCTTCTTCCCAAGAATTTTTAGATGTGTGTGGGCTTTCGCTCAGATGCACCTCTTCAATTTCGAAATCTTCTGCTTCACCTTCTTCGATCTCCCCATCATCCTTGTTAGATGAATCTTCTTTTCCAAAATTTTCTTCAGTAGGTTGTTCGAATCTCTCATCAATTTTCTCAAACGCTTCTTCTGCAAAGCCTTCTTCGTTCAAGCCGGCTGCTTTAGCCCCCCGGCTCTCAGCTTCCGATTCCTTTACAAAGCTCTCTTCCGCCGCTCTCTTTATCTCTTGGTCTTGACTCCGAGTTTCAGGCTCAGCCGCGAAATTTTCTTGCTGAGCTTCACTCGAACTTTTCTTTTTCTTACCTGCTGGTTCCTGAACAAAACCCTCTTGCTCAGGCTGACTAACCTGTTCTTTTTCACGTCCTGTAGGTTCAGGTGCAAAGACCTCTTCTACAGGGCCCTTTGAGTCTTCACTTTTTTCAGATCTAGATTCGTTGATAAACCCCTCTTCTTCAGACTTGGGCTTTTCGGCTACTTCTTCACTTTCGAAACCCTCTTCGAACTGCTCCTTGCCCTGAGGCTCGCCCTCAAAATCTTCACTTTCAAGATTATTAGTCTCAAAATCGTTTCTGAAGTTCCTAATTCTTGGCTTATCCCCAGTAAAATCAATCTCTATATCGGGCGGACTCTCTTCATCCGTCGCTCCAAAAACAAGCTCCTCAAATCCTTCGATCGGATAGAATGTAAAAAGAGTATCACCGATCTTGAGTGTATCTCCATCATTCAAAGGAGCTTGGTTTAACTCCCTTCCATTGATGAAAAAAGATACATTGGAAAGACTTTCTACACTGTAGCCATCTTTCGTAAGCCTAATGATCAGCGCTCTACGCGCAACTTTAGGATCTTCAATTACAAGCTGACAGCTTGAAGGGTCGCGTCCTAACACCCATTCTTGACCCTCATCTAGAGCCAAGACAACCCCTTTCAGAGGTCCATCAGTTGCGATTAATTCAGCTGCCATTTCTAGTTCCTACTATTCAATTCGGCAAAAACTAAAGCCTCTTGCCGCCAAGCATCTGAGTAGTTAACAAAGTCCTCAAATGCATCACGGAATTCCCTATAGTTTATTTCACTTGGTAAGCAATAACTTAAACACAAATTCTGCTCTGTAGCATCGATCCCTAAACTTGCTCCTCCAGTTTCACGCCCTAGTAGATTACCTACCATACATGTATGGAGGAACTCCCCACAACCCTCCTTAGGTAGAGGAGCTAATTTACAATAAAGCCTAATAACTTCATCGACATGTTGATATACAGTGACATGTAGATCAGGCTCAAAATCCAAGACATAGCCCCCATCATCATGGGGAAGGAGTGGGTCTTGTAAGCCCAAATCCTTCTTTAACTGCTCAAGTAGTCGCTCCATCATCGAATTTAGCTACCGCTTTTGACTATTATTCCTTATTATAGCGGCATAGTGATATGAACAGAACATCTTTATTCTTGATATTTTCTTTATTTTTTCTGCCGTTGATCGGAAGTCCTTATTCTGAATCAATTGCAGAACCATGGGGCTATGATTCTGATTTGTTGATTAGGGAGAATAAACCTCTTAAGAATAAGTCGTTTCCGAAGAAAGCTTGCGTGGCGTGCATCCATTTTTTTCAGAACTATGTCTCCCCAATCGATGGTCCGCGGAGCAATTTTTATCCAACCAGTTCGCAATATGCACTAGAAGCGATTGAGCGCTATGGTGTTTTTGCGGGTATTGCGCTTGGCTGTGATAGGCTGATGAGAGAAAATAGTGAAGAATGGGTCTATGAGACAATCGACAAACATGGGAACGTCCGGAAGTATGATCCTGTAAGGTAGATCATAATTGAGCCTTCGCTTGAGCGTAAGCTGTGCGCGTAGAATCCGACGGGAGTTGTTCATTTGCAATAAAGATATTGCCCATACCAATCTCCTTATCGACACCCGACTTACTCAGCATTTTCGCGACCTCTTCAGAAATACCCACAATCATCAAACGGCGCCCTGTCTCTGCAAGAAAACGATGGATTTGACGTAAAGCCAAACAAATCGATGCATCCACTGTGCGTACATTGAGCAGCTGCAAAATTACTACTTTGAGTCCCTCTTCTTCAGCTACACGATAAATTTTAGATTGTAGCATATCCGCTGCTCCAAAAAAGAGTTGTCCTTCAGCTTGTAAAATACAAATCCTTTGGTCTAATCTCTCTTCTTCATCATCTAAGGGCCTCAACTTTCCCACGTTATTAAAATCATACTCGATCAGAAATGGCACGCTCGCTTCTTTTAAATAGAAAACAATCGAACAAATGATCCCAATGTAAAGCGCAACATCGAGTGCAAAAACCAAACTCGAAAAAAAGGTGATAAGCACCACAAAACGATCTGTGGCTGTTGTGGATAAACAAAGGGTCAGATCGCGGAAGTTGATCATTGTATAGCCGATATAAAAAAGTAGGGCACTAAGGGCTGCAATCGGAATTTTAGCTACCATATCGCTTAGAAGCATCACAATGATCAAGAGGATCAATCCACTATAGATTGCTGCAAACCGTGTCTTTGCATTCAAAGAGCGATTGAGTGCGGTACGAGAAAAACTGCCCGAAGATGGCATCGCTGCCAAAAGAGAGGATAAAAAGTTACTGACCCCCAAACCAAAAAGCTCTTGATTATCAGCATAGGGCGGCTCCTTAGAGCGGACATAATACCTCCCAACAGAGGTCGCTTCAAGCAGTGAAATCAGAGCAATCGCAAATGCGGCCGGCACAGCTGCAATTAAAACGTGTACTTCAAACTGAGGCCAATGAAAGTAGGGGATTTCATCGTAAAGCGAGCCCATTTTCGCTAAAGTATCGACTGGCAAATGGGCAAAATAGGCTACAACTCCTGCGATGCCAAGCACGATGAGTGGAGCTGGCATTTTACTTGAGATGCGATAGAGTAGCGCTATGCAAAGGAGCGAAATCAAGCCCACTAACATTGACATCCAATCAAACAGGGAGAAGTTGGAAAAGAAGAGCCAAGCCTTCATATAGATAGGTGAATATCCAGGGGAGTTGGGGACTCCAAAGAAGGGGGCTAATTGATTCACAATCGTTGCAACAGCTACGCCAAGCATATAACCTATTATGACCGATCTGCTTGCAAATTTTGTGAGCCGTCCCAGTCGAACTAAAGAGCCAACGACTTGGAAAATCCCTACGAGCAAAGTGATCTGCATCACAATATTGAGGGCTATAAAATCTCGCTCAGCGCCCACAACCCCCCTATAAAATGTAAAAAGAATTTCAGAAGTGGAGGATTGAATCAAAATCGCAACAGCAGTTGTAGGGCCTGAAATGAGATAGCGAGAGGCTCCAAGGCTTGCCGTAAAAATCGTGCCAAAGATCGCTGCGAAAATTCCGACTGATAGAGGCAAATCAGCAACAAAAGCATAAGCAACGGCTTGAGGGAGCCCGAGCAAGGCAACAGAGATTGCCGCGATTAGATCTCTCCCAAGAGCAATGGTGTTATATTTTTTTAAATCATGCCAAAAGGGAAAGGGGGAAATAGGAAGATAGCGCATAGAGTTTTTTATAGAATTCTCAGCCGATTTATTCCATTTTTTTTTATTGTCAGATCGTTTATCATTACTCCCGTTAAATCAAGGAGTTTCTGATTAATGGACCAATCAGGATTTGAGGCAGTTGACCTTAGTAATGTGCCTCAGAGTTTAGGAGATCTACCTAGAACCTCTCTTAGGAAGCTGGCCCTCGTTGGAAGACCTCACGTGGGCAAGTCTGCTCTTTTCAATAGGATATGCAAAAAAAGAATTTCTATTGTTGATGAGCAAGAGGGAGTAACACGGGACCGCATCTATGCAGAGGCGGAGATCTTTGGCTATCCTTTTGCATTAATCGACGCGGGGGGTATTGATCCGCGTAGCCATGATGCTTTTCGCAAAGAAATTGTGCGACAAGCTAAGGTTGCGATCGAGGAAGCGGATGCGCTTGTGATGGTGGTGGATGCTACAGTGGGCGTGCTTGATCTTGACCGGGAGGTAGCCTTAGAGCTTTTGAAAACAGACAAACCTGTGGTCCTTGCTGTAAATAAGGTTGACAATGAGTCTATGGAACTTTTAGTCCACCCATTTTACCAGTTGGGCATTACCAATATTTTTGGCGTTTCTGCAACACAGGGAACGGGGCTTGCTGAGTTAATCGAGTGTGCACTTGCATCTTATCTTCACGAAACCATCGAGCCTGAACCCCAAGAAACGATTAAAGTCTCGCTTATTGGACGTACGAATGTTGGCAAGTCGACATTACTGAATGCTCTTTTAGATGAAACACGCTGTTTAGTGAGCCCAGAAGCTGGGACTACGCGTGATAGCATCGATGTTCCATTCTCAGCGGCTGGGCGTAACTTTATTTTGATCGATACTGCGGGTATCAGACGTAAAAAGTCGGAAAAAGATGTCATCGAAAAATTTGCGGCGATTCGAACGCAAGAGGCGATTGAGCGTTCCAATATCTGCTTACTCATGCTTGATGCGCAAGTCGGTTTGACAACACAAGACAAGCATATTGCCCGTTCGATTGAGATGGCGGGCAAAGGCTGTATCATTCTTTTGAACAAATGGGATTTGGTGAAGGGGTATCGGATGGAGGGCTGTTTACGGCTCATCCGCCAGGAGAGTCCATTTTTAGCACACTGTCCTATTCTGTTTATTTCGGCACAGACGGGGCGCAACCTTGATCTCATAGTCCCTGAGTTGATGAAAGTGCATGAAGCATTGACCAGACGGATGTCGACGCATCAGCTCAATAGTTTTGTGGAAAAAGCAATACAGCTCAATCATCCACCGCTGTTACAAGGGAAGCGTTTGCGGGTTTACTATTTGACACAGGTGAGCCATTCACCTCCGGTCTTTGTGCTTTTTGTCAATAATGAGAAGTTGATGACACCGACGTATAAGCGTTATTTAGTGAATCAGTTTAGGATCCACCACAATTTCTTAGGCACGCCGCTTAACTTGATTCTTCGCGGTAAGGACAAGAAAGAGAATCCTTATGTCAACTAATCTGCAACAGAATCATCGTATGAAAGTAAATCGATCAATTCTGAGCTGCTGAATCTCTTGAGGATGCCCTGATCCTCCGTTGCAACAATTTCTTCCATCAGCCGCCCCTTCTTAGTAATCATACGATCGATTTTTTCCTCAATTGTCCCCTTGCAAATCAGCTTGAAAACCTGAACGCCCCACTTCTGTCCAATCCTATGGACCCGGTCAATCGCTTGATTTTCGCGTGCAGCATTCCACCAGCGGTCATAAAGAATCACAACCTGCGCTGCTGTCAAATCAATACCCAAACCCGCTGCCTGCAGGGAACCAATAAAGACAAAACAGTCAGGATCTTCCTGGAAACGCTTTAACTGATCTTTTCTATTGACTGTATCTCCACGAATCTGAGCATAACTCCAGCCTTGCTCCTTCAAATAGGCCTCAATAATATCCAGCATCCCCAGATATTGAGAAAAGACTACCACTTTCTGACCGCTCGCCCTCGCTTCTTCGATCAACTCAACAAAGAGATCCCACTTCCCTGAGTCATGCGATTGATAATTTTCAGTCTCCTTCAAAGCTAGGGCTGGATGATTGCAAACCTGCTTCAAATAGGAGAGAAGAGAAAATATATGCATAAATGGAATGTTTGTATCACGATCACGCAGCTGAGGTATCATCTCGTCACGACTCTGATCCAAAGCCCCTTTGTAAAGGGCAATTTGCTTCACAGAAAGATCGCAGTAACCTTTATCCTCACTCTTCTCAGGGAGCTCATCTAACACTTCGCTTTTGCGTCTACGCAAAACAAAGGGGCGAATCAATGCTGAAAGCTGTGCCTTCTTCTCAGCATCAAGATCTCGCTCAATCGGATTGGTGAATTGAGAGCGGAAACGAGCCTCTTTAGGCATATAACCCGGTAGCACAATATCAAAAAGAGCTTTCAATTCTCGCAAATTGTTTTCAATTGGCGTGCCTGTCAAGCCGATTTTCATTTTAGAATCAACTGCAGAAAGAGCGGAATGAATTTGACTTGAAGGATTTTTAGCCACTTGGATTTCATCGAAGACAGCCACTTCAAAATGCATCTTTTTAAGCGTCTCTTTTTCCATACGGAAGGTGCCATAAGAAGTCAGTATCAACCCCTCTTTTGGGACTTTTTTGAGACTACGATTGGTGCCGTGAAAAGTGTGCACGTTAAATCCGGGAAGAAATGTTTGGAGCTTTTCTTCCCAGTGGTAGATCACTGATGTTGGACAGACTACCAGAAAACGGCCTTCTTTAAATTGCGGTTGATTAAGAACAGCTGCCATCAAAGCCATCGCCTGGTGGGTTTTCCCCAGACCCATATCATCACAAAGAAGAGCAGAAAGGCCATTCTTATAGAGAAACCAGAGCCAATTGAGGCCGGTCTCTTGGTAGAGTCGCAATTCACTTTTGAGCCCTTTCAAATTGGGCTTTTCAGTCACAGTAAACTCGCGCAATTCTTTCAAGAGTCGTCGAGAAATATCAGCCTGCGGATTATCAGCGGTTGGCATCGCAATGATAGCGCTCGCTTCCAACTTTAAAAATTCCATCGTACTCATCTCAACAGTCACCCCACCCTCTGTTGGCCTTAACTTCTTCATCCACTGAAATTGATCCTGTGTGAGATCTAAAAAGCCAGCATCTGTAAAGAGATAGCTGTATTTCTTCTCGAACGCTTCATGCACTTCCAACACATTGATGCTACCCTGATCTGTAGCAAAAAAGAGTTCGGCTTTTAACCCTCCTCCTGTCCGTACAAGATACCCAATCTCTATTTGACTTTTATGAGGACGCCTCATGCGAGGATCTACTTTTGTGAAATACTTCTCATAGACAGATAAAGTGTCATGCAAGAAAAGGGCTAACTCCTTGCCCTCAATGATCTTTTCATGTTGCAAGAGTTCGGGAAGCCGAAAGTGGGCGGGCAGCTCACAAAATCCTTCCCCTTTTATGTAAGCAAAATCACCAAAGAATTCGATGCCCTCCTCACCTTGATAGGTTGGACGCAAGGTGATCGATGTAGATGAAGTCACTTCTACCTCCAATCCCCGCTCAATTACAGGTAGGCGGGTTGTGAAGAAATGAGGGATCGATTCGAGCTCTTCTCGATTCACCTTAATAAAGGAAGAGATATTCTCTCTTTGCACTTCAAGACCAGGTCTAACGACTCGTCCAAGCTTGGTATGCTGCTTCGAAAAAAAACCCTGATCCACATAGTAGACCCAATCTCCAAAATCATGAGTCCCTTTCACATCATCACTGCCGTATGATTTAGACTGAAAAACCAATCGAGAGTTCATTTGATAGATCAGATGGGATTCAATACTTGCCAGATGGGGCTGAAAACCCTCCATTGTATTGAGCCAGATACGGTGATGATTCACAAATGGAGAGACTTCTTCAGGAGAAAGCAGCTCTTCGGCAAAAGAGAAAACAGCTCCCTCGACTTTCACAAAACCTCTACCCTCGATGTAAGCCCAATCATGAAACAAATGGTTCTTTAAATCACCTTTCTCTTTGAGATAAGCAGAGAAATGCCAGTTCCATTGATCATCAAACCACATAGAGTATGAAAGTAGCAGAGGCCCATCGTCGATTGCGAAAAACTTTTCTAAAATAGTGCGATGATTGTTGAGCGCTTCAGCAATATCTTCTCCTGGGATTTCGTTACGACTGAAAAAACTTCCTCCCTCACGTGCAAAAAAACCAATACCAGATTGATAGCTCCATCCATCGATTCTCTTGGCATCGCTCTCTTGATTGCTCCTCTTGCGATGCTCAATGAGCAATCTACCTTGGCTGAAGACAATCTTTGTAGGGATCCCCCCGCTTTCCTCAAAAAGCTTTAAAGGACTTTGGACTGTTGGCAGCCTCGGAATCAATCGAATGAGCTCTTCCTTATTTAAGAAAACCTTCATCATCGCCTCTTTCCACTTAAAGGCAATTCGAGTCGGAAAACCTTCGCTATCCTCTACAAAAGAAACGTGAGCTGGCATTTCATCTTCCATGAGGAACATCCATTTTGCCAAATCAAACCAGTAGGAAAGACGGAAACGCAGTTCTCTACTCGGGCGACCATCACGCCACCACTCAATCTCATTTTGTGGAAAATTAGAAAACTTAATCGAAGTTTCCGGCGTCTCCTTGAGACGGAGTTGAAGGATCGCTTCCAGTTCCCCGGGAGCTGCTTCGATTTCAATCAAGCCCGGATATTGATAATGGCCCTCTGCCCCTTCTAATTTCATATTTTCACTGCCTAGCCTATCCGCTAGTATCATGGCTAATTCAAAAAAAAAGGAGCGCTCAAATCGCTCATGTAGAGGCAAGTTTTCTTTTTGAAAAATAGATAGATAGGCACAGGCCAAATGAGGACAGCCGTCCACATCGCTATCGCAGGAACAGAACGCATCTTTTAAATTGCCTTTAGAGTCAAATTGGAGAAAAGGCCAATAGCTTTCACCGCTATCTTTGACTTCAATCTGGTAAGTTGCCTTTCCCAGCTCAATTTCGCCAATGGATTTCCCTCTTAGAAGCTCTTGCGCCGCGCTCAGAAATTTGGACCACGGCAACTCTTTTTCCATAACCTCTGGATTATAAGTCTAAAAGAATTTAAGCGCCACAGTAGCTAAGAGAGTCCCATAGAAAAAGAGTTTTACAGGTCGGAACCGCCACATCTTGTGCATGATGTTGAGAATCCCCAGTACAATCAATGCAGGGTAGCAGAGCTCTAAAATCGGCGTCAGGAAAGCTGCAATCCCGTTGAAATTCAATGTTGATACCAAAAACGAGATAAAAAGAACAATTCCTAGCGCAGCAATATAGGGCAATTTTTTCTTGGGGATGACATCAGATAGAAAGCGGCTTGCAACAGCGGCAAGAGCAATTTCCGTTGTCAAGCAAGCAAAGAACACAGTGATAGCGACGATGAGGCCTGCATAAGGTCCAAGAAGCTGACGAGCTAAGGTCCCAAGCATTTCATGACCAGGCACACCCCCCAAGGTGCTGCTATAAGCTGCCGCCAAGTAAGAGAAGCTGACATAGATGATTGTCAAAAGCGAGGCGGCCACTAACCCCCCGATTCCAGCCACTTTCATGATCTTACGACGCGTTTCCGATGTAGATTTCTCTTTATCATCCTTCAAGCAGAGAAGAACTACTGAGCTAAAAAAGAAGGTGGCGAGCAGGTCCATCGTATTATAACCTGATAGAAAGCCAGTTGAAAAGGTTTCCCAGGGAGTCAAAGCTGAATGGTCTGGGTGAGGAATTCCAAAAATACCTTTAAAAATGATCACGCCAAGAGAGATCAACAAAATGGGGGTTAAAAATTTACCAATCACATCCAGAATTTTTCCAGGGCTCACTGTCAAAAAGAAGATAAGAAGGATATTCAGAGCGCTAAAAGTGATCAGATTCATGCCAGGCACGCTTTCCAAGAAGGGAGCCAAAGTAGCATAAGAAATAGTAACGCAGCGAGGGACTCCAGCGAAGGGCCCGATTACAGCTAAAATGATGGAGATCATGATAAAGCCAGGGATTTTCCCCACTCTTTCAAAGAATTTATTGTAGTCTCCATCAAAGAGGAGCATTGCCATCAGGCCCATGATCGGAACAACAACAGCCGTCAGAGACATCCCCAGGACGCCCCAAAAATTTTGATCCATGCTGACTTGACCTAAAGCCAATGGGAAAACGATATTACCTGCTCCGAAGAACATGGCGAACATTGCGAAACCTGTCGACCAGATTGATGGCTTCCCAGATTGGGTTTTCATCTCTCTCTCCTTGATTAAATTAAATAATTAAATACGTATAGCGAGGTAGGTAGATGTCCCCGCGGGGACAAGAGAGATCCGAATTTCGGCATTCGCGCACAACATCATGTAAGCAGTATATAATAGGTAACAAAAGAATGCAATTGATTAAAAATCTTAAGCATCTGGTAACTATGTAGGTCAACCCATTTGCCAGGACAATGCACCGATCCTAAACGAGTCAAAATATTTAATATTAAATTTTTTAGAAGAGATAACGCACGCCGAGCTCTCCAACCACTCTTTCGCCATAGTCATTATCCCATAGCCCTTCCACATTACCATAGATTGTGTAACATTGCATATTAGCTTGACCACGGATACCATAGAGCACTTCTACTAAGTTGTAGGGAGAGCCTGATCCAAAGGTAAGGGACTGACCGAGCAGCTCACCCTCCACCTCTCTACCTCCCACTTGAAATCTACCTGCAAGTCCGATGTAGGGTTCAAAGTTCCAGCAGCAACCTTGTCCGCCAGAGAGTGCTA
>CAZXQV010000026.1:0-11604 GCA_964643195.1 uncultured bacterium
GGCCCTGAAACAGAGATTGGCGCAGACTGTCACTTCTATGCCAAGGTGACGATTCGCGAACGCTGCGTAATTAAGAACAGGGTGATTATTCAGCCAGGAGCTGTAGTCGGTTCCTGTGGTTTTGGGTATATCACAGATGAGCGAGGCTACCATGTCAAGCTCAAGCAGTTAGGAATCGTTGTGATTGAAGATGATGTTGAGATCGGAGCAAACAGCACGATTGATAGAGCTCGCTTTAAAGAGACGCGGATTAGGCGTGGCACAAAGATCGACAATTTAGTGCAGATAGCGCATCAGGTTGAGCTTGGAGAGGATAATATCATTGTTTCACAAGTTGGCATTGCAGGCTCAACAAAAACAGGGCATCACGTTGTGATCGGTGGGCAATCTGGGGTAGCGGGTCATATTGAGATCACAGATCAGGTGCAGATAGCAGCCTGTTCAGCGGTAAGCAAGACGCTTACTGAAAGTGGAACCTATTATGGAGCTCCGGCGATGATTGACCACGAATTCAAAGAGCATTTTATGGCACTTCGCGGCCTCAAAAAGTTGAATAAGCGTGTAAAGGAACTCGAAGAAAAAGCGAAAAAATAATATAGCCAATACAGTTAAAAACTGGAGCTTTGAACTGAATTGGTTATAAATGTCGGGAAATTTCCATAGCTGCGTGGATAGAACTGACTCCATCGGCAGTTCGCATTTTAAGATAGGGTGCAATCACCCATACCCATATTGTCAACAACGCTATCACCGCTCGAAACTCGATAAAACACAAGATCACGTCCTTCAAGGTTAGCTATCCATTTAGATGTTCCAGCCTCAATATGTGTTGCAACCGCATTATGAAAACCGGAGGGAATATTGGGTAATTCACAAGCTCCATTACTCCATTGAAGGGTAGACCGTCCATTTTTTTTGGCATACAAAATAGCATCAGGACCAAATGAGCAACATTCCGCTGCAACCCTTTCCACGCAATGTTCTCTATTATAGCGTTCAAACACTCCATCTGTCGTCCACACACAAAAATCTTCAGGGTTTAGTCCAAAAGAGAGTTTTTCGATAAAAGATCCTAAAAGTATCTCATAAACTGGAGTAGATGTATCGATATTCCAGATAGCAATCATATTTGTATCAGGATGGGCTGCAGCAACTAAACTCTCTTTCAATCCAATCTGTGAAACAGGATGTGTTAGGGTGAGTACCTGCTCAACCCCCTTTGCAGAGACATGATGTGTATAAATTTCATCAGGGTGGTTTTCGACACAAAAAGCAAATCTGTCACCATGGCCTGCGCATAAAGCCCTCACCGCAAATTGGTGTGTAGCTTTGATCTTTCCAGAAGCGCCTAACACTCGCATCTCTTTTTCCCCAGCGACAATGACCGTATCTACAGCTGTACTAAGTAAGCAAATCTTAAAAGGAAATCTCACTTCAAAGCGCAAACCTCCTTGAACCGAAATTGATCGTAAAACGCCGTTGACAGCGCACAAGACATGTTTGGCTCCATTGGGAGTGATTTCTGGAGCCAACAACACTGGTGCCAAGGGCTTTAAATCAAAAGATGAATTTTTTTCGAGAGTTACTACAGTCATAATGAGTCTGAAATTATAGAAAACTATATAATTAAGAACAAGCTATTCTGCTACAATTTCTAAATTTTTAATCCACTCATATGTGCTCTCTTCATTTTCCAACAGATCTGTTAAAATGCAAAAATGTCGAGTTTCTGGAGTGACAACAAAGCGCATAAAGGTGGTCAAATGGTCATCATCAAAAAAAGGAGATTTTATCTTACAGAGCATCTCAGAATCAGATTGTTCCAATAACTCAAAACTCCAAAGATCAGATTCAGAAAATGGCGCACTAAACATACCTTTTACATAATAATAGAGATCGCGAACGGAATATAAATTTAACTCATCCTGCCCTTGCAATGTATTCCATCCATAAAATCTCCATTGTCCCCTCTCAATCTGCTCCAAATATTCACTAGGTGAACTCATAGTGTAATAATCCGCTTCCTCGGTAGATACTTGGAAACGCTGAGCCTTGTAGGGATTATAGTTTCCTGTTCGGACTCCCACCTCAGCATTCTGAATATAAGACATCCCACTACGTGGATCCTCACAAACATAGCTCAATGTGTGATAACCATTTTCTGTAATGATCAAACGAGTGATTTCCTGATTCATCCCAAAATCAGTGGTAAGAAAAGTAACGCCGCTTTCTACTTTTTCTAAAATTTCAACTGCGTTACGCAAGTCGAGAAAATAATCGACTGTCATCGGATCTTCGTTTAGGTAGTATGAATGACTGCAAGCCTCAAGAATGCCTCCTTCCCCTGTCCACATCTGACGAAAGTCACCACAATGACTGTCTGGATCAAATTCAAAAGTCTCTTCAAGATGATCAAGCGCTGGCGGCACTTCAAAATTCAACCTCTCGCCATTATAGGCAAAAGCAGTACAGCAAAGTAGTAATCCTAGGAACTTTTTCATGCAAATACTTCTCCTTAAGTTATTTGAGGAGAATCATAATTAGAAAAAGCTTTTAAATCAAGTGTATTGAGCCTTAAGAACCAGTAGCTTCATCACGCGACGCTCTAATTCCGTCTCTGAAATGCGTCCTATTTTGATCGCCCGGCAAATCATCCGAATCGCATCTTGAATATTCGAACTAAAGAGAAAAGCATCATAATTTTCTTGAAAAGCTTTTACTAACTTCTCTTCATAGATGCGATCTTCTGTAAGATCAAGGAAATTTAAACTTTTAATCGCAACCTGCTCCTGAATATCAGCGTTTTCTATGGGCATTGATAAATGGGGAGCGCTCAAAATAGGGCGTTTGGTTGTATGAGAAAGAGGCCTCGGATTTGGAGGCATTTGTCTGGCTACAATACCATGAGCTTGACGTACACCTTTACGGAAGGCTTGAATCTGCTCGTCCCGAAGCGCAAGCCTTTTGTCTGTACGTTCACGATCAAACTGAAAATGGACAGCCAGTTTTCGGTTAAGCCCCATCACAGCCTTTCCAAGATCAGAAAAGCGCTTCTCCAGACCTGGTTGTTGCAAATTAGGAAACTCACTTCCCTCAAAATAAAAGGAGAGACCGTGGAGAAAATCATTACCAATCAATAATGCCGTTTTTGAAAGCTCTTGATATCTCTCAATTAAGTAGGCCTGCCTGCGGTATTGACCACGTGTAAACAGTATTCCTCCAATTTGCCAAGCTTGGATCAAAAGTTCTACATGCTGCTGAATTGAGGTATCATAGACAGCTTCCGTCTGATAAAAACACAGTTGAGCAACCTTTTCCTCTAGAGTGACAAATCCTTGAAGTAGAGCTCGTGCCTCCTCTACCTCAGAGGTCTGACCGTATAGACTCTGACGCTTTTCCTCCCCTTCAACATATTGAGGAAAGCTAGGCTCGACGTCCCCCTTATCGCGTTGATCCCATGTCCGCCCACGGTGGGAAGTGCGACGGCGGCGCTTCTCCTCTTTTTCTTGATCATCAGGATGATGGTCGACGGGCTCTATAGGATGGGCTGGGGGTTTAGAGTGTGGTCCAAAAATATTCATCGTAGCTCCATTTTACTATATCGTGATTAAGGCGCCATTAAGAATGATTTCCACATTTTTCATCAATTAAAAAATCTAATATTTTCCAAAAATAGCCTATCCATCACTCCTTTAATCTAAAGCAGGAATTGAATAATAAAACATGAAAGTCTTGCAAATTTCAGGCGATCGGAAAATTCGCGCTCCTTAACTGATATCGAAATAGATCTTTACACAAATCAAATAATGGTTGTATGCTTTTCGGCATGAAACGCTTTGTTCTTCTTTTTCTAGTCCCTACGGTTATTTTCTGCTTGATCACCACCCCCTGCTATGCAGCCAAGTCGCGAGAAGAAGTAGAGCGCGACAAAATTATTTCTAAAGCTTTAATGCTGGAAGAGCAGTTAAACCAGCTCGTGATTGGCCAAGAAGAGGCTGTCAAAACTACAGCTGATGCGATTATTCGTTATGCTGCGGGGGTCAATGATCCTAATAATCCCGTAGGGACTCTTCTCTACTGTGGTCCTTCAGGAGTGGGCAAGACGGAACTTGCGAAGCAGCTCGCTCGCGTTCTTTATAACGATGAAAACCGCTTTGTGCGGTTCAATATGGCGGAATATTCTGTAGGAGAAACGGTTTGGCGTTTAATCGGTTCACCAGCGGGCTATCAAAACCATCAAGAGGGCGGACAACTAACCAATGCTCTTAAGAAAAACCCCTTTTCTGTTGTGCTCTTCGATGAAATTGAGAAAGCGCATCCTCGGGTATTAAAACTCTTTCTGCAGCTTTTCGATGAAGGATACATCACTTCTGCTAAGAATGAGAAATTGGATTGTCGAAACTGCATTTTTATTTTGACCTCCAATGTTGCAGCTGCCGAGATTGCCTCTTTATCTCAGGATGGGTTAAATAGTCACGAGATTTTGTTTGAGCTGCAGCCGGCTCTGATGGAGATTTTGAGCCCTGAACTCTATAACCGGATGGATCCGGTCGTGTTTCGCCCCCTTTCTGGAGAGGTGATGGTCAGCATCGTCCACAAGATGCTGGCAGAGCTTGCGAATAGAATCGCAGGTCAGAAAAAGGTCTATTTGGAGTTTGATGATAGTATAGTAAACTATTTAGTACAGGTCGGTTTTGACCCTTTATTAGGGGCTCGACCGGTGAAGCGGATGATTGAAAAGGAGCTCACACCTCTTGTTGCGAAAGCTCTCATTAGAGCAGATTATAAAAGAGGAGATTGCCTTCTGCTAATTTTGGATGGCGCAGAGATCGTTTTGCGCAAGAAATAAGAAATGTTTTGTACTGATTCAGCTATATAGCCGATCACCCCGCTTGACTCAATGTGACAGCGACTGATCGCTTATGTGATCACTAATTGTCTTTGCTATGAGTTTAGCTCCATTGACATTGACATGACTATCTGTTTGGATATACAGAGCATGAGGATTTTCAAATTCTCTAAATACTTTGTATATATCAACATAATGTACGTTACGAGCCCTCAACTCTTCCGCGATTCGCTTTTGTTGATCAATCTCTTTTTCATAGATATACTTACCAAGTAAAAGTGTTTTTTTAGGTATGATAGCGATCATATATTTATATCCCATTGATTGGAGTATAGAAGCTCTTTTGGCAATATTTTGGATCATCTGTTGAAAATCCTCTTCCTTAAGCAAGGTGCTATATTTTATTTTAATAGGAACTGCATATTCATCAAAGAGTTTTTTTCTTCTAAACTCATTGATTAAAGGTTTTTTCAGATTGCACTTACGAGTCACTTTAAGTGGTAGAAAAAAACGCTTTGGATGAATCTTGAAATAGTTATTATATTTTTTTTCAATCGCATATGTCTCGAATTTATCATAGGTAAAATCATTGCGGTCGATCATGTCCTTGCTTAAATGATGTTCACCTAGTATCTCAACAATTAGTTTTACCTTCTTCAATCGAGGATTCCCAATTAATTTAGGCAATTTTTGATGATCACGCCCTCCATTAAAAACGGAGAGACCCAATTGAGTAGCCAGATTCCAGGGAATCGTCTCTTCATCACTTAAGTGACTACCCCATATGTTTGAATCTCCTACAACAAGTATAGAGAAATCCCCTCCATAAGGCACTGACCTATAACCTTCATGATCAGTCGAAACTTTAGTTTTCCATTTACTTCCATAAGAATATAGATAGGGTCTAGAATCCTCTCCGAATTCATAACCAATCCATTTTTCTTTATTCGGCACACGAAAGCCAATATCATCAAAATATTCCCATGCTCGCCAATAAAATATTTCCGGCTTCAATATTAAAACGATAAAACTGAGTCCATATAAAAAATAAAATCCAACAAAGAATGACAGAAAATAATATTTATATTTTCTACTAGAATTGGAAATAAATAAATTCTTTAGGGACATCAATGTTTCCGAATGCAATAACGAATAAGATGAAAATCACAAAACCAAATACGAAAGTCGGCTTCCAGCATATTTTTTTAAAAAATCCTTGTTTCACTAAATTTGTTTTAACAAAATCCTTTGCGGGAAGAAAATAGCTCATCCATTCATAAATGTTTGGTAATAAAAATGCTACTACTGAAGAACATACAAGAAATAAAATAGCCAATTGACGTTCTTCATGATGAATATGAAATTCCCCTGAAAAAGATGTTAGATCAATCCCAAATTTGCTGCCTAATCTGATATAATTTTTTGGCATAACTAGATGATCCCAACTAAACATAGATGATAAAATAAGTTTTGCTTCAGTGACGGTGTGCACCCTGAAAAAAATCCAAATTATCGCTACCAAAAGAAAAACAAAGATCCGCTTTATTGCACACCAATATTTTGTACTTCTCGCCACAAAATTTCCATAGGCCGCTCTAACAATATGGTTGATTACAAGACAGATACCATGCAAAGCTCCCCATATCACAAAGGTCCAATTGGCACCGTGCCATAGCCCCCCAATAAGCATCGTAATCATTAAATTTTGGTAACGAAAATAAGCCCCCCTTTTGTTACCACCTAAAGGTATGTAAATATGCTCTTTTAGAAATAAGGAGAGGCTAATATGCCACCTTCGCCAAAAATCGATAATCGATGTCGCCTTGTAAGGCGAGAAGAAGTTTACAGGCAGATGGATATTAAATATCCGTGCGAGACCGATAGCCATATCAGAATAGCCAGAAAAATCAAAATAAATTTGAAAAGTATACCCTAGTACTCCAAGCCAAGCCTCAATTAAATTGGGCTCTACACCGTTTGCAACTAACCCAAATACGTGATCTGTATGTGTGCTTAAGCCGTCTGCTAATATAGTTTTTTTAAAAAGACCAAGAACGAAAATTGTAGCTCCAATAGAACAATTTCTAAATGAGGGACGAAAAGAACGGGGATTTTGAATCTGAGGCAAGTAATCGCTATGTTTGACGATGGGTCCGGCAATTAATTGAGGAAAAAATAAAATAAAAGATGTATATTCTAAGAACTTAGGCACATCTGACTGCTTTTTGTAAATATGGACAATGAAACTAATCTGTTGAAAGGTAAAGAACGAAATCGCAAGAGGAAGGGGAAGATTCAGAGGTTTTAGATCAAGAGAAAATAAAGTGTTAATATTTTCAATAAAAAAATCTAAATACTTAAAAAACAATAAAAGCAAAACATCAAAAAATAATATTATGCAAAAAACAAGTTTGCGCAAATTACTTCTTAATAAAACTTGCGATGCCTTGTAATTAAGAAACATTGAACTCCAGACTAAGAGAATAGCATAAGGGTTATGCCACCCATAAAAAATTGTGGATAGAGTGACAATCGAAAGCAGACCGAAGAAGGCATGAATACGGGAACAGACAAAAAAAATAACTAAGGATAGAGGTAGAAAGACAAGCAAAAAAAAGTGAGATGAGAAAATCATATCTTAAGTTTTATTCCTCAGGCTTTAGAAGCGTAGCAGGATTATTGATTTTTTCTGCATTTTTTTAAAGATTTCCTGGAAATGAAAAGGCCCCTCTGTAAAAGAGTATAGCCCATGAATTCTATAACGATCTTGCTGCCCTATAGATCATTCTGCTCAGGTGGAAGAAACTCTTTTGCGTAATCCAAGTAAACCTTCCGATTGAGAAAAATTTCAAAAATATCGGAATCAAGATGCCCGTCATCACACATCTTCCCCATCACCTGCAGCACCTTAGATAGTTTCCATGGCTCTTTATAAGTCCTATCTGATGCAGAAAGCGCTTCAAAAATATCCGCAATCGCCAAAATGCGCCCCCGCAAAGGAATCTCTCTCCCCTTCAAGCCACGCGGATAACCCCTACCATCTATCCTTTCATGATGGGATGCAGCAATCTCTGGTACACGCTCCAAATCTTTGGGATATTTCAGTTTCGACAGCATCTGGTAAGTGCGCTCAACATGCATTTCTACGATTTTGCGCTCCTCACCTGTTAGGGTCCCAGTTTCGATAAGCAGTAACTTACGCTCCTCATCAGTTAAACCCTCTATCTTCTTAATGCGCTCAGCGTCGTATTCCAACCCTTTATTACAAAGCTCTATGAAGGCTAGATCATCAGAATTTTTCACACGGAGTTTGATCAGTTCGATCCGATCAAAGAGTGTTTCTAACTTGGTTTTTTTATTGAGAAGATGTTGGGGGATGCCAACCTTTCCACAATCATGCAGATAGGCTGCAAGACGCAACTCTTCCATCTCTTGTTCTGTAAAATGTACATTCGCCAGCGGTCCCTGCTCTTCAGAGCTGACAGCCTTGGCAAGCATTGAGGCGATGATCGGCACCCGCTTTTCATGGCCACTCTCATCGATCGCTTCGCTAATCACCCTGGTGAAACTATAAAGAAGGTTGCGCAGATCATGGATCAGTTGTCTATTAGTCAAAGCAGCGCCCGCCATTGAAGCGAAGGACTCCGTCAATGTGATGTCATCTTTCGTAAAAAATTCGGGATCGTTGGGGTTCACTAACTGGAGCGCTGCGATCACCTCTTTGTCGTGATTGTAGATCGGAACAGTCAGCACTGCTCGTGTCCGGTAACCACTTTCCTCATCAAACGCCTTCGAAAATTGAGAGTCCTCATAAATATCTTTGAATGCGATCGTTTTCTTCTGATTAACAGCCAGCGTAATCGCTCTCTCTTGATTTGGTTTTCCATCGATATATAGGGGGATTGGTTCGAGGAGCATCTCATGGAGTTGCAATTGCTCGTTGCGCAGAATTTCAAAATGCAGCTTGTTTTCTCGTACTGTATAGAGAGTCCCCCCTTCTGCCCCCGTGAGCCGTATCGCATCTTCCACAATTTTTTCAAGAAGAGTCTGTAGATTGTTCTCCCTTGATAAGGCAAGCGAGAGCTCTAAGAGCGCACGCTCTCTCTCCTCGAAAGTTTTTTCTCGATTGAAGATAGCCATTGCTTTATCCTCATGATATGAATGAATTCAATCAAGATAATTTAACGCCGGAGATGGCCAAAGAACTCTCAAGTCAATACCGCTCAGCTCAGTGGTGGTTGAACCCCAAACTCGCTGCCACCTATTTAGCTGTGCGTTTTCCAGCCACTCAAGCTGTGGTCAAAAGAGTGATGCAAGAAGCCCCAGAAGGCGCGAGTTTGCTAGATTTTGGCGCAGGTCCAGGCTCCGATCTTCACTATCCAAAAATCACAAGAGTCGAACACAACTCCCATATTATGAAAATTGGGCAGAAACGCCACCCAGAAGATCAATGGCTTACCTCTCTACCCGACGAACCCCACGACATCGTTCTTGGCAGCTATTCCCTAGGTGAAAGTCCCGAAATGGTTGACAAGCTCTGGCGCCTTGCAAACAAGGCTCTCGTCATTATCGAACCTGGCACTCCTACTGGGTATCAAAACATCTTGAAATTCCGTCAATCGATCATCGAAAAAGGCGGTTTTGTTAAAGCGCCTTGCCCTCATGAAAAAAAGTGTCCCATCTCCAAAGGCTGGTGCCACTTTGGAACTAAAGTAGAGAGGTCTCAGCAACACCGCCTTTTGAAAAAAGGCCTGCTCGGTTGGGAAGAAGAGAAGTATAGCTTTGTGATTCTAGTAAGAGAGCAGCCTGAGAGATTAGCTCGGATTTTGCATGTACCCAAAAAGCGAAAGGGTCACATTCATGTGACCCTTTGCGAAGAAGATGATATCCATGAACGGATTATCACATCGAAAGATGTGCGTTATAAAAGTTTGAAAAAACAGGGTTGGGGACAGACTTTCCAGCCCGTGGATTGATCTGGAAGCAATTCGGTTCGGAACAAGGATGGGAGTAACTCAATAAACCGCCCGATTGTGGGGTCATGTTTGCTAAAAACTCCAGCACAACTCGCGAGGCTCGTGGATTCGTAGTCCATAGACCCTTATCGCATAAAACAATGACTCCTGCTCGCTCAGTTACGACAAAACGTTGCTGCCAGTTCTTTGGAAGTGTGCGTAATATCTGAGAGAAATCACCCGGCTTTTGGCAGTTTTTTCCGCATGTTAGAACTTGTCCTGGGAAAGCTATTTCTTTAAAACCCAATTGCGTACAACTCATACAACTCATCAATTTACCTTTTTTTGCATACGATGATAAGCGCTTATCACTTTGAATACAATAACTATAGCCAATTCAGTTGAAAACTAATGATCAGAGATATTCTTGATGCGAAAGCAGAGTCGCCGTCTCCGCTGAAAAAGAGGAAATCTGCACTTTGACACTCAAAATCAGTCAATTTCGAAATCTTCTTGTTTTGCTTTAATTTTCGTTATAACATTGTGGATACCGAAACAAGAGGTCCTATTATGCTAAAACGGTTGATCAAGCATGGAAATAGCCGTGCTATAGTAGTAGATAAAGCTATTTTGGAAGCTGCGGGAATTCCAGAAGATGCTCTTTTTCAAATTTCAGTGAACCCAAGTGGCGGATTGGTTATCCAATCGATTTTAGATACGCCGCTTGATGAATTTCGTGAAAAATTCCAAAAATTAAATAAACAGCATAAAAAGCTTATGCAAAATTTGGCGGATTTGTGATTCATTACGTTACATATCAATATGTTATTGAAGTTCATGACTATTTGATTAATGAATACGGCGGGCGAAAGGGAGTGCTGAATGAAGGCCTTTTAAAGTCTGCTCTGGAAATGCCCAAAGCATGTTTTAATGGGAAAGATTTCCATCGCACAATTTTTGACAAAACTGCAGCATATCTATTTCATCTTATTCAAAATCATCCATTTGTAGATGGCAACAAACGTACAGCTTCAATGACTGCACTGGTTTTCTTTGCATCGAACTATAAGAAACCGTTCACTATTCTTGACACAGAATATCAAGATATTATTCTAGGTATAGCCCAAGGGGCTGTGACAAAGAAAGAAATAGCTAAATTTTTCCGCAGCTCTCAACACCGAAAATAAAAAGGGCCCATAGCCCAAAAATGCTTTTTAAAGGAGAGTATATGACAACATCGTCGTATGAGAGTTTAGCCCATTCAAAATGGGATTGGAAATACCATATATTATTTATTAAGGTTTGAAGAATCTCAATTAAGAGAATACATCAAGCCTCTCGCTTTGCAAGGGTGTTATGACTTTTTTTACCCGGTTTGGCATTAGGTTTATTAAATTTTTTCTGTTCTAACAAAGAGAGTTCTTTATCTGTAAGAGCAGTCTCAACTAGTTCAATAGGAACGCCTTGCTCTTCTATCATAGCAACACGGTATCCCTCTAGTGGACTATAAGGACCAAAAAGTATTTTAGCGCCCTCAATTTCTCTATCGAGATCATCGACCTGAAAGGCAATGTGTGGAACTTGAGTGAGGAGCTCAGGAAGCCCATGACCTGGAGGAAAGCGGTGCCACTGGATGTGCCATTTATTTGCTTCAAAGGGTGTCGAATAGAACTTGAACCCGCCTACCTCAATAAGCGTCTCGTCTGCTCGCTTTTCTAATGTAGGGATTCCATAGTGGTGATAACGTCTCAATAGAACTCCTTCAAATTTGGGTTTGTTCAATAAGAGCAATCTTAGCAA
>CAZXQV010000027.1:0-11488 GCA_964643195.1 uncultured bacterium
AATTGAAAATCAATCACTTAGAAATTCTGAATGGCCCAAGTGTCAAAGTCAGGAGAGAGTCTAATTGCGCCAAATTGGGAGAAATGGCGAGCTACATGACATGCAAGAGTAGGCCGAGGCTGTTCAAAGTCCCTTTCCATAGTACTTTCTGGTAAGTGCGCGATTCTTTGAAAGAATTCTGGAGCTAAAAGAAAGTCAATCGGAAGCTCAACACCAGCAGCTAATAACAAAAATAGCAAATTGCCTAGGGTATTGGCTAAGACTAGTTGATCAGCTTTGAGTGGTCGAGAAGAGGGGAGAATCAAGCCCGCACTACTCTCTTCTAGAATAGGACTAAAATGATCACGCATGCCCGCTGCAGCTTCTTGCAATATTGTGACCCTACAATTTGTATCGAGCTGATCAGGGTAACTAATATCTAAGGACATCGCTGGTGTGCTCCTTAGAAGGTCGGCTACTTGCGCAATGACACTTTCTCCTGGACGGATCGTTTTAGAAACAAGGGGGCTATTCTTTTGTACAGCTCCCAAGAATTGTCGGATCGTAAACTTTTGAGACCAATGAGCTTGAAAACATCTAAGGATTGTGATTACAGCTTTTACATTTGTATTCACACTGACTAAAGAGTTTAGTAGAGGCACTAATGCTTGTCTCTCTTCCACTGTTAAACGGGTAAAAAGCGAGATAAAGAGTAATTTATCACCATAGCTACCCTCTCCAACCAGAAAGGCAGCAGCGGTGTGTGATGGAGGCGTATACCTATTTACCATATTTAGACAAGCATAACGTTCTTCATCAGAAAAATCATTTGGAACCAAACATCTGAAAGTAGTCATCAATCGATGCATATCATACAGATCCAAGGTAACGAGGAATCTAGCAGCATTGAAAAAAACATCCCCTCTTCCTACTTCATCGGCGTAGCGAAGCGCCCATTCCCACCTTTCTCGTGGTTGAGATGCAAAAATGTGCATGAGCGGTGAAACCGCACGTTGGCTGAAAATCTGGGCAAAATAAGGACGATCATTTGGGAAGAGCGTAGATTGCAAAGTAACCCTCTCTTTTCTTGCCTCTAATCCAGGAGCGCTCTCGATCAACGGATGGCAGTGGGCCAAAGTGGAGTGGTATTCTGGATGACGGATAATCCAATCCAGAAGATGGCATTTCTCTGGTATGGTATCAGAATGTTGTAAAATGAGTTGTTCGGCATTTTCGGGAGCGCTTAGGATAAGAGGAACCAGCGTAGCGATGTCACTTGGATCTTTAACACCAAATAATGCAATATGGAAAAGACCCCATTTATCACGACAAGGAGCCATTTGTTGACAAAGAGAAAGAGCTGTATCTTCTGGCAATCCTTCGATCAGTGGTTGTGCAATCCGAAAAAATGTCTCACAAAGATTAAAAGCTCTGTCTAATGGCAATATTTGGAAGAGTGGTTTTACAATCATGACAAATGCTGGTGGCTGGTTTGCGACTAATCTAAGTAGAGAAAGTCTTTGACTCGGAAGCATTTCTTCTGTATATAAGGTTCTGGCTCTTGCAGAGGCTGCCAATTCTTTCACTGAGAGCTTCAAATGTCTTGTTAACTCATGACGATTAGGAAAATTTTGAAGACCAAGAGCGCTGATTTTCCATCTAGTCTCATGGTCAAAACCGTCAGTAACCAAGCGGGGACCTAAATGACCTTCTCTAGGTTGATTCTGAGCATGACCTTCTCTAGGTTGATTCTGAGCTAAAGGTGTATTTCCTGTGCCAACTGGGTTTGCCATTTGTTCATCCCTATATTTTTACAGTTAATTGAGTTTTAAGCATGCGAGTGAGTCATCGGAAGATTATCCATAAGAGCTTTAAAAAATGGATAGCTTCGCAAAAAAGCTCGAGCTTCTAATTCTTCTAACCTGTTTAGCTCGTCTAGCTCTCTTTCAAAAGGCGCTCTCGCGACAGCATGCGTTCTTCTAAGTTCGCTTAAATCATGATCTGTCGGATTTTGCGATCCTAATCGTCTAAGTGCCTCTGCCTGCTCTTCTAATAAAGCTTCTAAACGAACTGGTAATTCTCCTAATCTCAATTTTTCAGCTGCAATCCGTTCGTCGATCTGCCTGATGTCACTTTCTAGAGGAATCGGAGGCATTTCGATAGAATGAAAGCAACTGTGTACAAAGGGCCCCTGGAGATTGCCAGTCTCCATATTCAGTTTTTGGCCAAGAGGGAGGTCAGTTGTGCCCCGGATACTAAAGACAAAATCTGCTAACTGCTGATCACTACAGTCATTGAGCCACCGCATGAAATAATCTATCAGAAGAGTACTATCTCCCTCAATATCAAAATTCCAGGTACTCTTATCCGTAAGAATCTCACGCAAATTGCCTGTACAGGTGAGCAGACGACCTATAATAGGCAAACAGGGCTGAAGTCCACCCCTTGAAAGACCTCTTGCGATGTAGAAATGCAGTGCTTTGGTACGAATTCCTTCAAGAAGCGTCGCTTGGTCTTCGCTCAATTCATCAAAAGCACGCTCTCTCTTCTCTAACACGGGAAAGGCTGCAGCACCAAATTTTGTGATCTGATATCCATAAAATATTTCATATAGAGATTGTAGTTCTTCAAAGGTCTTCCCATAGCTCGACAGCAGTGCTTCCATCGTTTTATGTGCCAAAAGAGCTCCTGAATAATAAGAAATCTCATGGAAAAAAGCAGGATCCAAATGGGCTTCTGCCGGCATGATGACACCAAGCATACTCATCAAAAGAAGAAGACTGCCGAGAGAGAGCGCTTTTTCTCTCTCTTCATCGGTTAATTCACCATTCTTCTGAAAAATAGTCCAGGTACCTTCGAAGGTTTTAGCAAAGAAAGGGTAAAAATCCGGGATTTCATGGCTCGCAGCGTTCAAGATTTGACGCGAAGGTCCACCTGCATCTTGTCCAGGATCACCCTGTATTTTCATCTTAGGTTCTTGAGTGAGAGGATTTCGAAGATGGGGGAACAGTTGCGGAAGCGTTGGTTCTTGGGGATTAAGCTGAATGTTTGTTCGCTTATTTGGATGAAATCGACCCTGAGTTGATGAACGGTAGTGTGCAGCAACTGTTTCTTCAACGCTTCGAGCTGTTTCACAAGGGGCTACAAGTGACAATAGGTGCTGACGTTCCTCTCCATCATCATGGGGGTGTAAAGATTCTTGCAGCAGGCAGAGTACCATTTCATGGCTTTCTGTCGGGATATTGCAGAGCAATTGAAAGAGAGCGTTTCTGCTATCCGGATTATCTTTTTCATTACAAAACTCGGCTAAGCTCTTTAGAAGAGTTTGTCGCTCATCGGGATTAAGATCAACGAATTTATAAATCGTTGGGAAAGGTGCAAAATTTGCCAGCTGTGCTAATACAAGATCTAAGTTTGAGGAGTCCATTCGATACAAAGAGTGGATGATTTGCATGCGTCCCAATTGATAGGGATAATTGCCAAGAAATTTTATATATTTTTCTTTGGAAGAAATGTTTGTAAGTGATAGGAAGATAAGCACTTTAGTATCTGGAGAATCAGAAGGAAGACAGGTATAGAAGGCGCTGCTAAAAAGAGAGCAGTCACTATGCATCGCATGGATTGCCACTTCATTTAGAAGTGGTGTTGCAATTATATTTCCGCATTGTTTCATGAATGAGAAAATCTCAGTTAACTTTTCATGATCCAGTGTCAGAAGTTCTCTCACCACTTCGGGAGAAAGACGCTGAAGTTGTTCTAAATTCCACAAGCGATCCTCTTCATCGCTCTCCATAAGGAATCGTATGAAATTCTCGTAAATAGGGGGTGGCAATCCTTCAATCTTTAGTTGTTGGAAGCAGAGCAGCATTAAGCAGCGTCGCTTCACATCTATTGCGAGTGTGGGTGGAAAAACTGCAGCAGCAGATTGGCAGCGATTACTCTCTATATAACGCCTAATCTCAAGACGCATTTCAGCTGTATCGCTCAGAAGAATAGGGAGAGGTTGGTGCAAAGTTGGGGAGAGAGGAAGCGATGGATGAATGAGCAGTTCTCCAAAAGGCCTAGAGACTTTCCATAAACCCTCTTGACTCAATTTTTGTTTTATAATCTCTATCAGAGGTCCTCTTGGAAGATCATCGCAGACAAGCTCTCCAAGGGGAAAAATATCTGGGGGTAGTTTAATCCCATTTGCTATAAGAAGCACGAGCATGTTACCCAATTGAGCAGCTTTTATTTTCTGGTCGTCAGATGGATTTGTGCTATCAAGTGCTTGATCTTGTAGAATAGGTGCGAAATAATCTTTCATCTGGAGGACCGCTCTTTGCAGAGTTCCCCTATCTCCAAAGATGAGCTCTCTTGGTGGAACGTTGCAGAGGAGTTGACTTAGCTGCTCCATTTCTCTGCCAGGATCTAGATCAAGATGTTGTTGGCTACCTTCGTATGTTGCCTTTCTAAAAACATGGCGCAGTGCACTTTTCCAAGGAATGTGTGCTTCAAGGAGCTCAATCAGCGATAAAATGGTGAGAAGTGGCGTCTGTGTGCTAATGAGGTCGCGGAAAAGATCGATTAAGTATAACCTTTGCTCTGAATCAATCATTTTTCTTACGATCAGTCGAGCCTCTTCAATTGTTCCTGGACCTTCAATAAAGTGCAGGACCTCATGGGTGTTAATTGGAAGTTGAGTGATAAATTGAAAGAGAACGGAACGTTGTCTAGTATTTTCATCTGTCGTGACATATAAATTCAATAGATCGATAAGTATAGAAGGGTTTTCAGCGGCAATTAGTAAATCGATAATTTTTCTTAAGTCTCCTGAAGGCAGAATGTTGCGTCCTGCATCTATGTAGAACTGCCAATCTGAAGCTTTGAGCTGACTCAGTGGATAGAGAAGGTTGTTATAGTCACGGTGGCTATTGACGAGATCAGCAAGAGCTTGTCGACTTTCTTTGCTCACTTGATTCAATGAAGCAAGAGCAGCCATTCTTGATTGTGCTGCCCCCATTCGATAGCAAAGTGGGAGCCGTGAAAAGGCCAGAAAGGACTCTAAATCGTAGGGCGTAGTAGTCATTGATAATTGGATTAAAAGCTCTTTTATTCTATGGGGAGTATCTTCTCGATGGACAATATGACAAAATCCTTCCAAACCCTGATTAGGGCAGCTTTGGATAGCGGTGACAAGCTCAATCATAATCATGGTCGTTTTTATAGCTAAACGAGATACAATCAAACGGATAGCTGCCCACTTAGTTGGGTCTTGAGCCACTTGTTCATAAAAAGAATAAAATGGACTCCCTTGTTTCCAATGCCGCACGATAGGCTCAACGGTTATAACAAAATCGCTACCATGTATTGCGACAAGAGATAGAGTTTGGATACGCTCGCATATAGACATGTTATCTCTGTAGAGAGGCTTTGCGAGACCTCCTGCAGCCAATTCCGCTTCTGTAAGATCTCTTGAGCTTGCCAGTCGAGGATCTTGCGCTAAAAGCTCAGAAAGCCCAAGTGCCTCAAAGTATTTAGCCGAACGAGGGTTGGCTTCATAGTGCCGTCCGCCGCTTATGATGCTTGGCCGTCCTCCTATGGGAATAGGTTGCCTATTTTCTCGAACGGGTGCCGCCATTATTAGAATTCTCTTTAAATAAAGATAAGACATTCTGAACTGATTCGGTTTTTATTCCAAGAAAATATTTGTAGCGATGCAGGATTGTTTTAAAAAGTCGTTGAGACAATCGCACCACCTGCAACACCCGCTCCGGGACCCAATTCGATTGTATGATCTGCAGCTGAGATAAAGTCTGTATTGTGCTCGATCGCGACAAGAGTATGCCCTTTATTTACAATACTTTCAATTAAAAAGAGCAATTTGCATATATCATGGGGATGCAGACCAGTTGTGGGTTCATCAAGAAGATAGAGGGTGGCGGCTTGGCGTTTTTTGGCAAGATCGCGCGACAGCTTGAGGCGCTGCTGCTCTCCTCCAGAAAGAGAGGCGATCTCTTGACCTAGATGTAGATATCCAAGTCCTATGGAAATCAGTATATCCAGAATTTGGCACATTTTCGGCAGTGTCTCGAAGTAGTGACGTGCCTCTTCAATCGAAATCAGGAGAAATTCTCCAAAATTTTTTCCTTTATAGGTCACTTGTAGACTGCTTGGGTTCAGTCTCAGGCCCATACAATGGTCGCAAGGGACACGCACAGCTGGCATGAAGAGCATCTCTACTTTTTTGTAGCCAAGGCCCATGCAATGAGAGCACATCCCTTTTTTGTGATTAGTGCTGAAGTGACGCGGCTGCAACCCTTTTGAAGCAGCAGCGGGCAGTTTGGAGAAGAAGGTGCGCAAGTGAGGCAGTAAGTCAGAATAAGTACCGACATCAGCGCGGACGGTTTGTCCGATAGGATTTTGGTCGATCACGATTTTTTTCATGACGCTTTTAGCTTCGATCATCTGCATGAGCGAAGATTTTCCAGATCCAGAAACGCCGGTGAGGCAGGTGAAGCAGCCAAGAGGGATGCGTGCTGTGACATTTTTGAGATTATGGAGATTGCAGTTTGTGACTTCTAGAAACTTTTTAGCTGGTCTTTTTTTAGGGAGAGGGACTCTCTTTTTGCCGCTAAGGTATTGACCAGTCAAACTTTTTTCGTTCGCTTTGATCTCTTCTATCGTACCTTGAGCTGTGATATGGCCACCGTGAATACCAGCACCTGGTCCAAAATCGAAGAGGTAGTCCGCTTCAGCAATTGTGAGGGGATCATGTTCTACAAGAAGGAGCGTGTTGCCAAGTTCTTTCAGCTTTTTCAATGCTTGGTTGAGGCGGGCATTGTCTTTGGGATGCAGGCCGATGGTGGGTTCATCCAGGACATAGAGAACCCCACGTAGTTGGCTACCGAGTTGTTTTGCTAGTTTGATGCGTTGCGCTTCGCCATTGCTCAAAGTCGGTGCTGAGCGTTCAAGAGATAGGTAGCCGAGGCCCACTTCGATCAGAAAGCGGAGACGCGAGAGGAGTTGCTGCATCACTTCAGCAAGGACTTTGTCCTGGATACGGAGATTTTCCAAAAATAAGAGTGCTTGATCGATAGGAATTTGGCAGAGTGAGGCAATCGAGTGCTGCTCGATGCGGACATTGCGGGCAAGAGGATGGATGCGAGTCCCTTTGCAACTTTTGCATTCGACTTCGTGAAGGAGAGGGATGAGAGGTTCTTTGATTTCACGATGCGCGATGCGGCCTGCGAGTGCTAGGACGGGCTGCAAGCCACGAAAACGTAGACGCACCCCTTTTTTGATCGTCACAAAGTCGCCTCCATTCATCAACGTGGTGAGATCATCTCGTTTGGTCAAGATAGTTTTGGGATTTTCTGTGATCCAGTTTTGCAGATAGGGGAAATGGGGATCGACCCAAATGCGCTTCAGTAGGCCCAAGAGTGAGAGTTTCGCAATATCAGGATTGGCCAAAAGCTGAGCCCCATATTGAGTGCCCAAACCTTGACAATCTGGACACATGCCCTCTCTGCTATTGAAGGAGAAAGTGTGAGGCGTAATGGGGGGGTAGGATTTGCCTGTGCTTTCGACAGCAAAGGTGAGATTGAAGAAGAGATCTTTATCTGCCACTTGAGCAATCATCGTGCCCTTTCCAACTCTTGTCGCCTTTTCTACACCTTCAGCGATGCGTCCTCGATTCTTTTCGGAAATTTTGAGTCTATCGATCACGAGAGCTAAGCTATTCTTTCTTTTCGGGTCGAAGGGGATAGGCTCATCTAATTCATAAAGAGTGCCATTGAGGCGTAGGCGTAAAAAGCCATCGGCAAGAAAACGTTCGATCTCTTGCTCAAAATTCCCTGATACTTCAAATGGAGCTAAGATATTAAGAGGTTGCTCATCGTGGTCAAGTAATTTTTCTACCACATCAGATTTGCTGATGCTTTTGATTCTTTCACCACTCTCTGGGCAGTAGGCGATTCCTTTGGTAGCATAGAGAAGGCGAAGATAGTCATAGATCTCTGTCATCGTGCCGATTGTTGAGCGGGGGTTGCCTGCGGAGGCTTTTTGCTCGATGCAAATAGAGGGGGAGAGACCCTCAATCGAAGAGAGTTTGGGTTTCGGCATCTGTTTGACAAATTGACGAGCATAAGGAGAAAGGGATTCGATGTAGCGCCTCTGTCCTTCAGCATAGATGGTTTCAAAAGCAAGCGAACTCTTCCCTGATCCCGATGGTCCTGTGCAGACAGTCATTTTGCCGCGCGGGATCGACAGAGAGAGGTGTTTCAAATTGTTTTGTTCGGCCCCTTCTACTTCGATGGAGGTGTATTTTTTTCTCATGACTGGTTTATGCACTCTTTCTGAGGGTACAAGTCGAAGAGCTGACCCTGGAGCGCTTTCCATTTTGGCAACCTCTTCTGGAGTGCCTTCGGCGACGAGTTTTCCACCATAGATGCCAGCTTCTGGGCCGATATCGAGGATGTGGTCACAGCATTTGACCACATCCATATTGTGTTCGATCACAACAACAGTATTGCCGCGTTCCACAAGAGCATTCAATACTTGGAGAAGAGCCGTGATATCTTGAAAGTGTAAGCCTGTTGTCGGCTCATCTAAAATATAGAGTGTTTTTCCGGTTGCGGGTCTTGTCAGCTCTTTGGCCAGTTTGATTCTCTGCGCTTCGCCACCAGATAAAGTAGGAGAGGGCTGGCCCAGGGTAATGTAGCCCATGCCCACTTTTTGAATCACTTCCAACTTGCGCTTCAATGTGGGAATATTGGCAAAAAATTCCGTAGCCTGATTGACAGTCATTTCCAAAACATCATGGATATTTTTCCCTTTGTAGGTGACTGAGAGAGTTTCGGCATCAAAACGTTTGCCTTCGCAGGAAGGACAGGTGACCCACTGATCTTCCAAAAAGTCCATGTCGACTTTGACCATGCCCATTCCTCCACATTCGATGCAGGAGCCTTCGGAGACGTTGAAGCTGAAACGGCCTGGCAAAAATCCTTTGAGTTGGCTTTCTGGTAATTGACAGAATAGATCTCGAATTTCATCAAAGATTTTGATGTAGGTGATTGGATTCGACCTCGGGTTGCGTCCGATAGGGGATTGGTCGATCGCAATCACTTTGTCGATCTCTTCAATACCTACCAATTCCCGGTGTTCCCCGACAGGCAAGTCGGCATTGTGGAGTTTGTTAGCAAGAGCGGGATAGAGTGTGTCGATGATAAGAGAGCTTTTACCCGATCCCGAAACACCCGTTACAGCTGTCATGACTCCGAGTGGAATGGAGATGTTGAGTTCTTTCAGATTGTGGTGGCACGCTCCGGTCAAGCGTAAGAAGTGTTCCGCTTCGCGCCTCGTAGTTGGGATAGGGATTTTTTTTCTGCCGGAGAGATAATTAGCAGTAGGGGTATCTTTTTTGAGAAGTCCTTCCAAGCTGCCATTGTGAACGATTTCGCCGCCCAATCTGCCGGGTCCAGGGCCGAAGTCGACAACGCGGTCTGCAGCGCGGATGGTTTCTTCATCATGCTCAACCACGATCACAGTATTGCCCTGATCACGTAGCTCTTTCAAAGTTTCGATCAACTTGGCATTGTCGCGGGGGTGAAGTCCAATCGAGGGTTCATCTAAAACATAAGTGACGCCAACCAGGCCATTGCCCACTTGTGAGGCGAGTCGCACTCTCTGAGCTTCCCCACCAGAAAGAGTGGGTGTTGTGCGGTTGAGCATCAAGTAGTTAAGTCCTACAGCGAGCAAAAACTGAAGGCGTTTGCGCACTTCTTTTACGATTTCTTCAGCGATGAGCCACTCGGTTTTTTCGAATGCGAGCGATTCGAAGAATGTGAGGCATTCCTCAATGGTCATTTGAGTGATCTCTTGGATGGTTTTTCCACCGATACGGCTACTAGCTGGATAGGGCTGTAGTCTGGCACCTTGACATTTGGGACAGCACTGACGCGTCATCAGCTTTTCCATTTTTTTTCGGTAGGAGTCGCTCTTAGCATCTTGGTATTTCTTCCTAGCTTCATAAAGAACGCCGCGCCAGCTGATGTATTCTGTCCAGCTTGTCTGCTTTTCAGGATGGACAAAGTGCATCTGCGTCCATTTTTTTTTGTTGCCATCTAAAAAGATCTTTTGGGCGTTAGGGGGGAGTTCTTGCCAAGGGGTGTCGACATCAAAGTCATAGAGATCGGCGAGGTTGCGGTAGATGTTCCCATAGCGGACGGTGAAGTAGCTCCCGGCAATCGTACAACAATCGTCAGAGATGCTTTTTTTAGGATCGATGATGCGATTTAGATCAAATTCTAAAGTTTCGCCAAGACCGTGGCAGATAGGACACATGCCAGTTGGGCTATTGAAGGAGAAGTTGCTCGGTTCTAAGCTGGAGTAATAGAGTCCAGATTTTTGAGAGAAAGCCGCGGTAGAGAAGAGAGTTTCCTCATTACTTGTCAGGTTGAGCAGTTGGAGCATCCCTTCGCCCAAATCTAGGGAGGCCATGACAGCTTCGGCGATGCGACTTTGATTTTCTTGCGTGACATTCAGTCGGTCACAGACCACTTCGATCGTGTGCCCTTTATTTTTATCTAACGAAATAGATTCGGAAAGGTCAACAAATTCACCATCGAGGCGCAGCTTTGTGTAGCCTTTGCGTTGCAGCATTTGGAACTCATCTTTGAACTCTCCTTTTTTTTCTTTGGCGAAGGGGGCTAAAAAAATGAGTTTGCTATTCTCTGGGAGTTTTTGGATGGTTTTGATGATGCGTTCGCGGCTTTGTGGGGTGACTTGCTCTTGGGAGATGGGGCAGTAGTGAGTCCCAACCCGGGCAAATAGGACTCTGAGGTAGTCATAGATTTCCGTAAGGGTGCCGACGGTGGATCTTGGGTTTTTGCCAGCGCTTTTTTGTTCGATTGCGATGGTGGGTGAGAGGCCGAGGACAGATTCGGCGTCGGGTTTGCTCATGTCACCCACAAAGCGTCTGGCGAAGTTGGAGAGGGATTCGATGTAGCGTCTTTGGCCTTCGACGTAGATCGTATCGAAAGCCATGGAGGATTTTCCCGATCCGGAGACTCCAGTGAAGAGGATCAGTTCACCGGACTTGAGTTCTAGGTCCACCCCCTTCAGGTTATGTACTGATACCTTTTTGAGAATAATATCCATGGAAGGCAATTATAGTACTAAGAGCACAATTCGGGAACTATATTCCTGTTGGTGAAGATAAAGGCAGAGAAAGGATTGGGCAAGGAAAAGAGACAGAGAAATGGGGCTGGGCCCCAAAAAACCCAACGACATAGTCATCAGGCTGAAGGAAAAGGACAGGAGACAGAGAAATGGGACTGCGCCCCAAACCCCGAGGATCCACTTTGCTTTGCAAGTGAGAGAGAGAGGCTTGTCGGGGGCTTTCACCCCCCGCGGCCCCCACTTGGGGCTGATCGGAACTGCGTGCAATTGCAGCGCGCTCGCTCGCTGTGCTACTCGCACTATCTTCGCTCGTTTGCTGCAATTCCACTTTGCTCCGACAGCCAACGCC
>CAZXQV010000028.1:0-10991 GCA_964643195.1 uncultured bacterium
CATTACCTTAGTACCAGGAAGGGCCTCAAGCCATTCAAAGTCTTTGATAGCTTCCTCCATCTTCATTGCCCAGGAGATATCACCAGGCAAAAGCACTAAATCTTCAGGTTTTACAACAGCACGCCAATTCGTCGCGATCCGCTCCATATAGTTCGACCAACGAGGACCAAACTTATCCATATTTTTTTCCGGGACCCCAATGCTGAGGTGAAGATCGGCTATTGCAAACAGCTGCATTTAAAAGACATAGTTACTAGGAATATGCATGTCACGCGGGATGACAATGATACCATCCTTGACAAACACTCTCCCATCTGGCGAGGCGTAATCATGATGTCCCTCTTTGTTCACAAGATGGACATTGTTCCCGATCGTAACATTCTCATCAATGATTGCTTTCCGGATGATACAGTGGTCCCCAATTTTGGGAGAGCGTACACTATCACCGGTAAAGATCGGGGGTCTCTCATAGTATTCATTTCCAAGTAAGATAGAATCTGAGATCTGGCATCCATCACCAATGATACTGCGCACTCCAACCACACAATGACTGAGTGAGCTTGTCCGTATGACCGAACCTTCACAAAGCAAAACCTGATTTAACGTAGAATTGGAAATTTGCGCGCCCGGCAAATTTTGTGCTTTTGTGATGATCAAATTCTTCTCATCATAGCAGTTAAGGCCCTGTTTTGAATCTTGAGAAGCTCGTGTCAACGCTAGATTGGCATCATAATATGACTGAATTGTGCCGATATCCTCCCAGTAGCCATCATAGACATAGCCATGAACAGTGCCTTTTGCCATTTCTGTAGAAATCAGGTGCGCGCCAAAATCGTCCCGTAGATCCTCTCGTAAAAGATCGAAAAGCGCCTGACGCTTGAAGAGATAAATTCCCATTGATCCCAAAAAATGTCGATTGAGACCTGGCTCCAAACCCAGACGATGAAGGGTAAATTCATCTGTATAGAAATTTTGCAAAACATTTTCATTTTGAGGCTTTTCATGAAAATCGATTAGTTGAGTTGAACCTTGCGCCAATTTCAAAATTCCCATCCGCTTCGCATCTAGTTTGTTAACAAGTTGAGTAGCAATGACCATAGAAGCATCATGCTGAATCCCAAAGTCGATCATATCGCGGAAGTTAATATTGTAAAGCTGATCTCCTGAAAGGATTAGAAAATAATCAGCTGCGATATCGGTCAGATAAGGCAGATTTTGTCTGACAGAGTCCGCCGTTCCTTTATACCAAATTTTTTCTGATTCTCTTTCTTCTGGTACAAGCATTTGAATACGGTTTTGCTGGATACCATAGTTTAAATAAGTGGTCGATAAATGACGGCGTAGCGAATAGGAGAGGTATTGTCCAATAACAAAGATATTCGTAAGCCCTGTTGAGAGAGAGTGGGAGATAGGAACATCGATGAGATTGTAGCGACCTCCAAAGGAAACAGCAGGTTTACAACGACATTTTGTGAGAGGCTCCAGTCTTTTTCCTCTTCCTCCAGCAAGAATAAGGACGCAAACACGGTCAATTGGAACCGCTTGAGACTGCGCAAGCTTTTGTAAGTTGTAATCAATTAACACGTAATTTAATTTCTTTTTATTTTAACTAACCGCAGTTATATTTATATAACAGAAATGATCGATTGTCAATATTTATATTACATGAAATAGAAACTGTTGATAGTCTACTACCGAACCTCTTCTAGGCGACTATATGAAAGCCCATTTTGGCAGCAAAAATGAGCGATCTAGAGTTTATAGTTGAATCAGTTTGAATGGAATCGGCTATAAAAGGGGGGCTGCTGGTACACCAAGTCGAGAAACGACTTTAAAACGAAGAAAGTCAATCCATTGGTCTTCAGAAGGAAGCATTCTTTCTAGGATCTCTCCTTGAAAGAAAGGACCGTTTGTTGCATTTTAAAGATAATTCTTGTCAATTGTAGAGATAGGTTTTATTGATGACCTCGGTCACTGCCAAAATTTTTGTGGGGACTAAAATGACAGCTGAGCTGCGTTCTCTCGCCTCTCAGCTCACCGTTATTCATCATGATGGGCGTGAGTATGTGGGGCTTTATGCAAACTGTTCCTCTCCTACACTGGAAGAGGTGCGCACTATCTGTCATGAACTAGCCTCTATCTTTGCGGATCATAAGGCGGAAGTGCCTTCCCGCTCTCCAAAAATTGTGATCTTCCCACAATTTTTTTTAGGCTAAACAGTTTGCCCTTAAGACGAATAAATTGTAGCTACCTACTCAATATCCCTTTTTCCACGGATCGATCGTAAAATCGAATATCCCTACGAGCTCAGAATGATGCTGGATAACGCGGAAAGAAGCCCTTGCAATTCTCCAGGAAGAGAATGTGAAGTAAATTTGGTGGTATCGAGCTGGTCATTTTCATTGTTAAAATGATAGGGTTGCCAATTAGCTTCCCATGTAGCCAATACCTCGTCCATTAAAGTGATAAATCGAGAATCCGCAGCCGTTGTAAGCTTATCATAAAGGCTCTTAAAGCAATTAATGATCCGATCTTTTTCTGTAGGCCGAAGCTCTTTTCCTTCCCAAGCAGAAATCGCTTGCATGCGCGCTTTTCTAAATGAATTTGGGTCCATATCTGCCAATTCTATCTGTGCAAGCTTCCAAATTTCAAATCGAATAACCAACTCTTTAATTGGACGGGCCGCCTGCTGGAATAGTTGATCAAAACCCTGGATGAGAAAATCTTCTTCTTGGCTGTTTGCTTCTAGATTTCGAAAGAGCCTTACTATTTCGGACTTCTGGTCAGCAGTGACGGGCTCGGACCTCCAAAGCACGCTCGTTAAAAGCTGCTTAAGTTCATGTCCTAAGGGTATTAAGCAATTGGGTTGAAATGCACCGCCTCCGTTAATTTTATCTTTCGCTCCAGAGCGGAAATCCTGATCGCTTCCTCCCCTTTCCCAAGCGTTGATCGCTGGCTGTAGAGATTGGATCAACGCTTGTGCTTTATGATGATCTTTCTTCCAATTTTCAAAAGCGTTTTGAACACTCGTTCTATTTGGAACTGGTGTGTTCTCTTGAAACGCTCTGAGTGCTTCCGTCAATCCATCTACAAGATCATTCACTGTTACATTCTCAAGCTCCCATTCTCTATTGCTCTTTTGAAGGTCCTCTATACCAGTGATGGGGGTATTGCGCTCCCAAGCTTCGATTAGAGGCATGAACCTACTTATAAGGGGCAATTCCCGGTTATCGACGCTTTTCGACTTCCATTGATCATAGCGATTTTGAATCTCCCTTCTTGCCCAAGCAGCACACTCTGCTGGATTGGATGGGTCCTCTATCTGAGCTTCATCCTCGGTTACAATAGTTATGACATCACTCACTAAACCGTTGAAAAGTTCAATAGCTACTTGATGCTGCAAATTCCTAGACAAGTAACGCTGCCATGGCTCAGACTGACCAAGGAGTGTTGCTATCGGGATCGCCAAAATTTCCCTATGAATGGCTGGTAAAGCTTCCAGTAACCAAGGCTGAGCTCCAATCTGCCGATGAAGCATATCTGTTATCGGCAGTATAAGCCCCAACTCCTGTTGAGATTTCAAACTTGCGAAGACATAGACTTCAGCCATTTCCCTGCTAGTGCGATTTCGTGGCATCGCTTGAGCAACTCTTTCATTTAACAATTGACGTCTCATGGCCGCACATGCAATTCTCGCTGCCTCTTCCAAAGGAGCCTGATGTGAAAGCGAAACCATTAGATATTCATTGTAAACATCACCAAAAGAAGCTGCTGCCCTATCTCCACATCCAGTCAAATCATCAGCAGCAATCCCAACGACAAAGTTTGAAAATTCAGGATTTCTATCTACCTCTGCAATGATATTGCAGACAACATCTGAAAATGGGGCTGCTCGTTGTTGAAATTCCGATGTGGTTGTCAAACGCTCTAACCAAAGGTCAAAAGCACTTGCTTGCTGTTTGTCCACTCTTAAATTTTGGCCCCACGGCTCATGCGATCGATTAGCTCTAGATTTCCACGTATTAATCGTTTTAGCGAGTTTGGAACGCGGGTCTACAACATCTCGCCCGTCTCCAACAAGTCCTAATCTTATCCGCTCTTGTGCACAAGCTGCTAAAATAGCTCTGCGCTGATCAGGAGAAATGTGAGTCCCTTCAATGTCAATCTCTCGAAGTTGAGGAAGTCGACTCAAAGCCACTACCGGTAAAGAGTGCAATCTCGGATTATTACGCAAATTGAGATGGGTAAGCGAAGTTAAATTGGCGATCCTCGGAGAAATTTCTAGGAGGTCATTGTTTGATAGATCTAAATCTCGAAGTCGTGGGAATTCCCCTGCTCCCAATTCTGGGAACTGCGTTAATCCATTACCAGCTAATCGAAGGGTATCCAGCGCTGGAAGCTGTCTCAATGGATCTATGTCGTGGATTTGATTGTTGGAAAGATTGAGCGATCTCAATCGTTCCAGACGACTTAGTGGGGGCAAGCTCGGAATCCTGTTACCAGAAAAATCCGCAACTTGTAGATTTGAAAGTTGGTCTAATTCGTGTGGCAGATCCTTTAACGCGCAAGAAGAACAATTCAGAATTATCAGTTCAGGGAATTCAACAATCCTTCTTGTTAATCGGAATCGCCGATTGTGGCATAGATTCAATTCTTTTAGACCTACAGGCAATGGGCCATCATTTGGCATTTCTTGAATATCTTGTCCTGGCAAGGCTAAAACGCGTAAATTTGGCAAACTGGATAGTATTGGAGGCAATGCGGTAATCTGCCTAGCGCCCGTCGCTGTCTCTCCAAGCTGAATAGCAGTTACAGTCGTCTGAAAAGCCTCATCACTGGTATTCGTAAACTGCGGGCCCATCAATCCTTTTAAATCGGCCAGAGTTTCTATTGAAAGAGGTGGGGGGCATAGTCCTTCATCTTCAATAAGCGAATCATGGAATGAAAAATTCCTCGATTGAGGGGCAAGACTATAAAAATCGATATCGTGAATGTCATCATCATGAACTAGAGGATCATCAACTAGAGGATCAGGAGTGGGCATTTTGGCTTTGACGTGGCAAACTGCAAATAAAATGAGAGCCAAAACAGCGGCTCCACTTCCAATCATCCCATAGGCAAATCGATTGCCCCCTGGTAAATAAAAAGAGTGAGAGGTTAAACGCAATATCCCTAGAGCTAACGCCGTGATCGCAGTGAGCGCCACCATCCCCAAAACAAGGTTACTTTTGCAAGTAAATCTTTCGGGGAAATTACAACAATTCATAACAACATTTTAACACGAATTGATTAATAAAGCTAATATTAAGATATTTTTTACTACCTGGTTAGCATAGAATTACTAACAGGCGTTTCCTCTTCAATAATTTGAAGAATAGCCTGGATCCAATCCTCGCGGCGATTAAATGCAGGAAGCCTATAGGCCTCTAACCCAGCTTCTCTTACCAGAGGCATATACTCTTTTTCTATTTCAAAGAGCGTCTCTATGTGATCGGAGGTAAAGCTTAGAGGGATAAAGAGGAGCTGCTTTTTATCTCTCTTCCAGCTTGGGAGATCTTCACAGACTTCTTCTGTCGAAGGCGAAAGCCAAACAGCTCTTCCTACTTTTGACTGGTAGCTGATTTGGGAGAGTGCGTTCGGAAAAGCCTTCGAGATCGCCTCAAATGAGGCTAGGCATTCCTCCTGATATAAATCACCCTCATCGATGAAAGATTTCGGCAAACCATGAGCTGAAAAGAGGAGGATCGTCTCCTCCTCTTTGAGGGCGTGCTCCTGAAGCATTTCTATAATCATTTTTTTAAAAAGAGCAACAAAGGTAGGGTGTTTGGGGTAAGATTTTACCCAACGGAGCCGATTTTCTATCGATTTTGGCAGTTTCTCGTGAAAATAGGTTGCGATGCTGCCTGTTGTTGCGTAAGTGAATTGAGGGAACATGGGGAAAACGATGAAATGGCTGCATGGACAGGCCTCGATCTCTTTGAAAAAGGCGTTATGAGTGGCAGGCAGATAGCGGTGAAAGGTCAAGACTCTATCTGTTTGCTTTTGTCGGAGTGCTTCAGCCAAAAATTCTGTATCATCATAGATTGGTGATTTTCCTCCAATAGCTTCATAATCTTCGGCAATTTTTTTGCTCCTTTTGATCGCCAAACGTTTGAAAAATGGGCGCAAAAATGCTGGTACACGGAAGACTTCGGGATCAGTGAAGAGGGCGACCAGAAATGGCTCAACCTCTTTCAGAGAGCGCGGTCCCCCGAAATTTGCGAGGATAATAGCTCTATCGTTGTTTTGCATGAAATGCATTGTGACGAATCTCGAGCGATCTTGCAATGGATATTGCAGTTGTGTATATGATTAGCCATGAAAAAACTTTTTATTGAAGATCTAGATTTGAAAGGGAAGCGGGTTTTACTACGAGTAGATTTCAATGTGCCTTTGGACAGCGATCTCAATGTGACAGATGCAACACGCATTGAAGCGGCACTCCCCACGATTGAATACATCCTCAAGCAGGGGGGGATGCCGATTTTGATGAGTCACTTTGGTCGCCCAAAATTGGGCTGCGAAGCGGGACTTTCGCTCGCGCCGTGCGCTAGCGCGCTCTCTATTCTGCTCAAGAAAACTGTGACAATGGCACCGGACTGCATAGGCGATGAGGTTGAAGGTTTGGCGGCCCGGATGAAAGCTGGATCGATTCTCCTTTTAGAGAATTTGCGTTTCCATAGGGCTGAACAGCACCCTCAAGAAGGACCAGAATTTGCAAAAAAGCTCGCGTCACTTGGCGATTGTTATGTTGATGATGCTTTTGGCGTAGCCCACCGTGCGGATAGCTCTATTGTGGAGTTGCCAAAGTACTTTCCAGAGTCTTCTGCTGCGGGCTATTTGATGATGAAAGAGATCATCGCTCTGGATCAACTCTTGAAAGAGCCTTCTCGACCATTTGTTGCTTTAATCGGCGGCGCCAAGATCTCGACGAAAATGGGGATTCTCAAAACCCTGGCTAAGAAGGCTGATACATTGCTGATTGGAGGAAGAATGGCCTATACATTTTTGAAGGCGCAAGGGTTTGAGGTGGGTCATTCCATCTATGATGAGACAGAGATTGAAAAGGCAAAAGAGGTGGTGGCTTCAGCAAACCGACTCTTCCTACCAATTGATGTAACCGTTGTGCAAGAATTTTCGGAAGAGGCTCCCTCGAAAGTGGTCAAAGTGGATCAGATCCAACCGGAATACCAAGGAGTAGATATTGGCCCTAAAACGATCGCTCTTTTCTCTGCTGAGCTTGCGAAGGCAAAAAGCATTTTGTGGAATGGTCCGGTTGGCGTATTTGAGTTTGCTCCTTTTGCAAAAGGCACTTTTGCGATGGCGAAAGCGATCGCAGAGAGCGGAGCAGAAAGTGTTGTAGGTGGAGGTGACAGCATTGCGGCACTGAAAAGTTCAGGATTGGAAAAGAGCATCTCTCATATGTCGACTGGGGGAGGGGCCACGCTCGAATACATGGAATTTGGCACACTGCCCGGAATTGAGGCCCTTTCGGATAAGGGAGTTATAGCCGATTCAGTTTGAATTGCCTATTTATATCAATGTTATCCACCTCAACTGCGATAAGGAAAAGAGCTGCGGTTGTAACGACTCCTGCTCCAACTCCGATGAGCATTTTCATAGCCACATAAGGTGAAATTTTATGAGTTACTCACCTTACGCACTTTTTCTCTCACCGAGAGGGATTGATGTGGTCAAGATACAACGATCACAAGGAAGGCCAACTCCTTGCGAGTTGATCAAGGAGTGATCGGCTGTAGATTGGCTGCAGCAATACCTCTCGGTCAGAGAAAAAGCGCGTAAGATGAGTGAGTTAAAACAAGGGGTCCTACCGCAACTGCCGCAATACCAAGAAGCAATGTACCCAAAATGACAATTACAGAAGCAACCAAAAAAATTTGATATTGTCTTCCTTGAACAAGAAGCATTTTGCCATCTTGCGTTTGCTCTAGATGCGGCTAAATGTGCATGATCATCTTTTGTTGATGGGAAGGACCGGGTTTTTGGGGTCTATCCAGCACATAATTTACTCTCCTTAAGGTCGATAGTTTATCAAAACTTTCACATTGTTTGCAAGTAATCACTTAAGCTCGTGACTTTGAGACTTACAAACCAAGTGTCAAAGCCACGAGCTTCGGTGAACTCTAATTATTTTTCTGGAGTCCAATTGCGATAAAAATAAGAGCTAGGGCTGTAACGCCTGCTGCTCCAAATCCGATGAGCATTTTCGTAGCCACATAAGGTGAAATTTTATGAGTTAAAGCAAGGGGCCCTACAGCAACTGCCGCAATAGCAAGAAGCGCTGTACCCACAACGGCAATTATGGCACTTATTATAACAAAAGATTCTATTTTTTCTAAAGTTGTCAATGGGCGGGGATGATGGGAGCGGGTGGCATGAGTTGTCGATGGGGTGAAGAGGGGTGCTTCTTTAGTTGGACTAAAAGAACTCGATGCTGCAGCCATAATTTATTCTCCTTAAGGTTCAGGGTTTATGAAAATTTTATCAAAATCTTCAGATTGTCTGCAAGTAATAACTTAAGTCGGTCTTTATTCAAAATTTTATTATTATTCAATCCCATTAGAGCTCTTTTAACTCTCTTTGAGTCGTTTTTTTAATATTGTAGGATACGCAGATTTCACGTATAATGGCCATTGACTTACACAAGAGTATCATGCATTTGCTCAACCATTTTTTGAGTAGGATATGGCGATGAACGAGGAAAAACCTTTTTCCCGAATTCGCGACTATATTTGGCCTATTCATGTTCATGAACTCAAAAAGTTTTTGCCGCTATTCTTCTTGGCTTTTTTCATCGGCTTTAACTACAACATCTTGCGAAATTTGAAAGACGCTCTCCTGGTGACTGCAGAATCATCAGGTGCTGAGGTGCTTCCCTTCATCAAAGAATTGGGAATTGTTCAAGGCGCCTTTTTGATGACCTTTATTTATAGCAGGCTCAATAACAGACTGACAAGAGATAGAGTCTTCTATTCGATGGTTTCCATCTTCCTTGTTTTCTTTACTCTCTTTACCTTTCTCCTTTATCCGTTAAGAAATTATCTCCATCTGCACGCTACCGCTGATTTTCTACAAGCCCACCTCCCTTCCGGATTTAAGGGATTGATCGCCATGTTCCGTTATTGGACTTTCAGCAGCTTTTATATCATGTCAGAGCTGTGGAGCAGTGCTATCCTTTCGATGCTCTTCTGGGGATTTGCCAATCAGGTCACCAAACTGGGTGAAGCCAAACGTTTCTATGGCCTAATCGCTATCGGCTTGAATCTGGCCGCAATTAATTCTGGTCAAATCGCTGTCTTTTTGACAGGAGACTACTGTCGCAAGCATCTCATTTTTGCTTCAGAGGCATGGCATCAGTCTATCATTTTACTCACAAGCGTCGTTTTGTTATCTGGCGTGGCTATTCTTCTCATCTACCGCTACTTAACTTGCAGGGTCTTGCCAGTGACAGACCTGCATACTCAGAAAAAAGAGCGTTTTAAAATGTCAATGCGTGAGAACTTTGCTTTCCTTGCGCGCTCAAAATATTTGCTTTCGTTAGCACTTGTGGTTTTATCTTACAACGTTGTCATAAATTTGACTGAAGTCATTTGGAAAGACCAAGTAAGGCAGCTTTATCCAGATCCATGTGCATTTACAGCCTATATGAGCCATGTGACTACTATCACCGGTGTGATTTCCTTCTTCCTTTCATTGCTTGTTTCTGGTCAGGTGATCCGACGTTTTGGTTGGACAATCGCAGCTCTCTTAACTCCTATTATTTTCTTGACCACCTCTGTTGGCTTCTTTTTTTCACTATTCAATGGAAAGAGTTTGCTTGGGCTACTCTCTGTTCTTGGAACATCACCCCTCGCGCTTGTGGTTTTCTTTGGTTCGGCACAAAACTGCTTCGCAAGAGCTTCAAAGTTCACTCTTTTTGACTCAACGAAAGAGATGGCCTTCATTCCTCTTTCTAGAGAGAGCATGCTGAAGGGCAAGGCAGCTATTGATGGCGTAGGCTCACGCCTTGGTAAATCTGGTGGTTCTATCATCCACCAAGGTCTCCTTATGGGCTTTGGAACGATTGCAGCAAGTGCTCACATTGTCGCTGCAATTCTCTTTGGGGTGATTCTATTCTGGGCAGGTGCTGTTTTATCACTAGGCAAGCGGTTCAAAACGCTCACTGCGAACGAGCCAGAAGAGCCTGTCCCAGCTATCCTACCTCAAAAGCAAGAAGCCACTACTTCTGCAGTTGTTTAAGCAAGCCTTATACTTATAGTCGATTAAAGTTTAAGTTGCCTTCTATAGCTCAATCGATTTGAAGGGATAATTTTGCTTGCTTGAAAGCCTTGCCATTGATCGATCGTAACTTGCCTCATTTTCTCGCGACTGAATGCGCTACTCTTTCGGAGACTCAATCTTTTGCAACCGCGTGAAGAGCTCGACAAATGCAAAAATGGCGAGGGCGACAAAGATAAAATAGACATACCCAGGGAAAATGAAGTTAATCGTCAAGCCAATCAACAAAAAGAATTGCGCTACAGTGGTGATCTTTCCCCAGAAAAGAGCTTTGCATTCATAACCTTTCCACTTGCTGATAGAAACCAGCAAGAGCGCAAATATACAAAGAGATAGATCTCGCGAAATCAATCCGGCAAATTCCCAAGGAAACAACCGATCCTCCATATAGAAAATGCCCGCCACGAAAAATACAAAAAACTTGTCCATAATCGGATCAAGTATAGCTCCAAATTGCGTCGTTTGGTTTTGTTTACGCGCCAAATAACCATCAAAAAAATCACTCAGCATAGCTGTAAGTAGCGCGGCTAACCGCACGTAAACATTTTCAACCAAGAAAAGTAGAGCTAATCCAGCTCGAGAAATAGATAATACATTAGAGAAGTTCAACATTATTCAGTCTCTCTTTTTGTTCTAGCTTTGTACCAGATAAA
>CAZXQV010000029.1:0-10867 GCA_964643195.1 uncultured bacterium
TCAAGGAGTGATCGGCTAAGATTGTCTGCAGCCCTATCGGTGAGAGAAAAAGTGCGTAAGGTGAGTGAATGATTCAACTATATCCCTTGCAGAGATATTCCGCTCTCATTACAACTGAGACATGACAGCTGAGCAAATCACAGAGGTGATCCGGCAGACACTTTATATTGCCTTAGAGCTCGCCGCCCCCTTCCTCTTACTCGCACTTGTGATTGGACTGACCATTTCTATTTTGCAAACTGTGACTCATGTCCAAGAAATGACCCTAACCTTTGTCCCGAAAATGCTCGTTGTCGGCCTTGTGATCGCGGTTTTCTTTCCTTGGATGCTTAAAATCATGACCAAATTCACCAACAACCTCTGGGTTTATCAGTGGGAAAAGGTGACAAACCTCGTTCATTATGTCCTCCAGTGATTTTTTGACAGCTCTCCTCTTCTTTGCCAGAACCTCAGGCTTTTTCCTCATCTCCCCACTTTTTTCAAAGGTTCATATCCCAAAGAGCGTGCGTTTTGGATTCGCAGCACTCTGCGCTCTTGTGCTGATTCCTCCCTTAAGCTTGAAAGTGGAGATAGAGATTGAATCCTCACTATTTTGGATCGCCTTTGTGAAAGAACTCGCGATTGGCTATCTACTTGGCTTTCTTTTTTCTCTAATATTTGAGGCAGTAGCACTCGCTGGACAGGTTGTAGGCACCCTTTCTGGCTTCTCTCTCACAGAGCTTTTTGGAGCTGGAATGAACGACTCCATCTTCACAAAACTTTTTGTTCTCACCCTTTTTGCTCTTTTTCTCTCTCTCGATCTGCATCATTTACTCCTAAAATTCCTCTTCGAAAGCTTTGATACAGTTCCACTTCTTCCCAATGGTTTTTCCTTTACAAAAGCAGCCTCTCTGCTCTTTGAACAGGCAATTTTTTATGCCTTTACTCCTTTTCTTTTCTTGACCCTCCTTCTTCTCACTTTCGCAGTTATTGCGAGAGCACTTCCTGACCTGCAGATTTTTTGGATCGGTTTTCCGCTGCAACTTTTCGTCAGCATGATCGCCATAGCAATGGGCTTGACTTTCTTTGAAGAAATTTTGCAAAAAGCTTTTTTTGAATTCCTTACATTGGCAAAAACACTTTTTTTTCCTTTGTGAATATTATCACTTTGGGTATTGTTCCACACATGAGATATTCTTTTTTACTACTACTAGTCGCGCTATCAAGCTGTTTGTACAAATTGCCATCGGATGACAATCTATGTACGGTTCCAAATACGAACAACCCCCAGCTAACGCGCGAAAAACCGACCTCTTGGATTGTCGAATAGGGAGCCTATGCTGGTATTAACACGCAAACGAGAACAAAAAATCCGCATTGGTGATGATGTAGTCATCACCATTTTGAAAGTGCAGGGAGATCAAGTTTCAATCGGGATTGAAGCTCCAAAATCTCTTTCTATTGTGAGAGAGGAGCTTTTACAAACTAAACCGGAAGAGTTAGTTGACGTTTCCTCTTAACACGAACGACCTGCTTAAATTTCTCCATAAGATGGAATTGACTCCTGAGCTTGAGCCTCATTCAGGTCAGGTATTCATATCCAAGCCTTTTGAAGGGGTTGACTTTGCTCTTTTTTTTTCACCAAGAGACAATGCCCTCCATTTAATCACCTACTTTCCCTACCAATTTGAAAAAGTGATTGCTGGCGACTTAGGGCGCTTACTTCACATTTTGAACAAGCAGATCGATATGCCTGGTTTTTGCATGGATGAAAAAGAGGGTCTAGTTTTCTACCGCACTGTATTACCCTGTATCGATGGGAATGTGGATATCAACTTACTCGGCATGCATATGGGTGCGCATAAACGGGTGCTTGAAATGTGCCATCGCGTTATATTTGCTGTTGCAAGCGGGAAGGTAAAACTTGAAGAGACCAATCTATTATGACACTGAGACGACGGGCGTAAAGCCTGCCAATGATAGGATCGTTGAAATTGCCGCCTATGATCCGGTTCAAGACCGTTCCTTTGAAATGCTGGTCAACCCTGGCATTCCGATTCCTCAAGAGGTGTCACGGATTCACGGCATTACCGATGAGATGGTGGCATCGGCGCCCTCTTACAAAGAGGTAGGGCAAGCCTTCATCGATTTTTGTGCGGGAGATACAGTGCTCATCGCCCATAATAATGATAGTTTTGACCGCCATTTTCTCGACCATGAGGCGAAGAGGCATGGGCTTTCACCTCCTTCATGGGAGATGATAGACTCGTTAAAGTGGGCAAGGAAGTACCGCTCCGACCTGCCCAAACACACTCTCCAATATCTGCGTCAGGTTTACGGTGTTGGGGAAAACAACGCACACCGTGCCATGGACGACGTGATTGTTCTTTCGAAGATTTTCAGCCAGATGATCGACGATCTTACGATGGAGACAGTGCTGGAATTACTCCGGGAAGAAGGGATAACGATGCCATTTGGCAAGCATGCGGGCAAGCCCCTTTCTGATGTGCCGAAGAATTATCTCTCATGGCTGCAGAAGGAAGGTGCGTTGGACAAACCTGAGAATGCTGCCTTGAAGATGGAGATTGAGAAATTGGGTGTGCTGTAACCAATGCGATAGAAATGATTGAGTTAGCCATTAGTCCTTGTCCCAATGATACTTTTATTTTCGGCCCCTGGGCTTTGGGTAAATTAGATGCTCCACCCCCTCACATCCATTTTGCCGACATTGAACAGCTCAACAATTGGGCTCTTACAAAAAAATTTCCGTTGATCAAAGTTTCTATCGCCTGCATGTCGAAACTTCCTGACTATGAGCTATTGCCTGTAGGAGCAGCTTTGGGTTTCCATGTGGGCCCCAAAATCATCGCTAAAAAGCCCTACTCTCTTGAAGATCTCCCTCGCCTCACTCTTGCGATACCAGGAGCTGAGACAACAGCTCATCTCCTTTTACAAAAACTCTGTCCTGAACCTGGAAAAAAGCATTTCTGCCTCTTTCATGAGATCTCCAATTTATTAAATGCCGATATTGTCGATGCGGGTTTGATCATCCACGAGTCACGATTTACTTTTGCAAAAGAGGGTTTTGTAGAGATTGCGGATTTGGGTGAACTTTGGCATCAGAGGTTTAGCCTACCTCTCCCTTTGGGAGGATTGGCGATGATCAAGAACCATCCTCTACGCAATGAAGTGATTACGATTCTACAAAAAAGCTATGATTTTGCTTGTTCTCATACTAAGGAAATTATGCCTTTTATTTTGGAACATGCTCAGGTCAAAGAGGCTGTTTTGCAGCATATCGAAACTTATGTAACAGATGAAACAAGAGAGCTTTCTTTTGCAGGCTGGAAAGCGATGGAGAGGTTAACAGATGGAAAGGTTACTCGTCTTTGCTTTGGATCATGAAGCTGCAGAGACAATAAAAATATTGAAAGCAGAACAAGTGGGAGCTAAGCTCTACGCTTTTGAGGGTGGGAAGATTTTAATCTCTGGTTTGGGGATTCATGTCGCTCAATCTGCTGTTTCAGATCATATCGATGAATGTAAGGAGGTTTGGAATTTAGGACTTGCAGGAGCGCTCATTGACATCCCACTTGGGAGCATTGTTGAGATTGGCCGTGTGACCAAATATGTAGGTGGAAAGAATTTGAATGCCCATGCCATCGGATTGATGAGCGAGCATCTCCCTCCCTTTGAGTTGGGCGGAGAGTATAACCTCATCACTTCAGATTTTCCTATCCATTCTAAGGAGCATAGACCCGAAGGATGTCATCTTGTCGATATGGAGGGTTATGGAATAGCTTTTGCAGCTAGCCACTTTGGTAAAAAATGCCGGATGTGGAAGATCGTTTCTGATTTTGCAAGTCCAGGCGGTGTGGAGTTGATCAAAAAACATCGGACACACTATTCCAAATTGTTGGCACAAAAGGTCTTGGAAATCGGATGCGGTCCGCAATAATCGCATCAGAAGCCAGCTTCACTAAGTAAGTGTTTCACTCTTGGAATTCTTTGGTCGAGTTGTATTTTTCGGTCACGAATCAAATAGGCAAAGGGGAAAAAGCTCTCTCCCTTTTCAATCCAGCCAACAAACCAAGCTGATTCCAACGTTTTACCATCACGAGCGGTATCAGAACCACTCCATCCCGTCTTGCCAAAGAGCTTCCAACCATGATCCAACTCTTCCTTAAACATCAGCGCCTTCGTCATCTCAGTTGCATGAGTTGAAATCATCAGTTGCTCCGCTATCATCTTCTGGATGAATAGCACTTGCTCTCTTGGCGAAATTTTGAGTGAAGAATTGACCCAGACAGGGTTTATAGTCGATTCAGTTTGAATTTCATTCTCTCCTATGTCTTGATTACCATATTCAAATGAAGCTAAATAGCTTTTGATCCTTTCTGAACCAAGCTGAAGAGCTAAAATTTTGGAATACCAAATGCAAGAGTATTTCATCCACCGTTCTGGAGTGATTGATCCTTTCCAAATATCTAGAAAATCATCATACCCCTCTTGAAAATCCCAAACTGGATTTAGGGTATTTTTGAGAATCTCTGCATCATAACCCATCAAACTCAAAGCGATCTTGAAAGTAGAGCAAGGAGTTGTCTGTTCATCGATCTCTCTTCCCGACTCATAGACCACTTCACTCGTGATACCGTTGGTCACAATGAAATTTTCTGTATGAGGATTAAGAAGGGCAAAAAGGGCAAGTAAGAACATAGTATAAACCTCTTGAGTGGAAGAAGAATTTACCAAAAAGAAGAATTTTAAGCGATTGAATTGAGAGCCATTTCCGCTTTAGCAGCTTCTTCAGCACGCTTCCTTTCAGTCGCATACATCATCTCCCACATGCGGCGGAAATTAGGACAGATCTCCAAGAGCTCCTTCTTCGTACCCTCAGCCACCTTCCTCCCCTCTTCTAGGTAGACAATTTTATCGGCATGCTCGATTGTCGATAACCTGTGAGCAATGATGATCTGCGTTAACTTGCCACGCAACCCCTGGACCGCTTCCTTCACCTTATGCTCACTCACTGTATCAAGAGAAGAGGTCGCCTCATCCATGATCAAAATAGGAGCTTTTTTCACAAGCGCCCGTGCAATCGCGAGCCTCTGCTGCTGACCACCCGACAAATTCTTGCCCAGCTCCTCAAGGAAATAATCATACCCTCCGGGCATCCTCTCAATGAACTCTGCAGCATGGGCATTCTCTGCCGCCTGCCGAATCTCTTGAGCTGAAAAATCCCTGCCAAAAGCAATATTAGCCTTGACTGTATCTAAGAAGAGAAATGGTTTTTGCGAAACGAAAGCAATATTCTCACGCAGAGATTTTTGTGTGTACTTGGTGATCGGCAAATCATCGATCAAAATCTCACCTTGCTGCACATCATAAAGACGGGGTATGAGTTGCACGATTGTCGATTTGCCAGCACCAGTCGGCCCCACAATCGCCACTACCTCACCCTTATTCACAGAGAAGCTCACATCATTCAAAATCCACTCATCATGGTAACGGAAAGAGACATTGCGAAACTCTAAAGAGTGTTCAAAACTCTTCATCTCAACAGCATCAGGAGCATCATTGATCGATGGTTTAAGATCGAGCACCTCATACATCCTCTCTGCTGCTGCCACACCTCTCTGAATCTGATTGTTTTCTTCGGCAAACTTCTTGATCGGTTCATAGAAGACATAGAGAAGACCACAAAAAACAAGCAGCTCACCAGGCGCTAATTGAAAGAGGTAGAGACCCGTCAAAATAGTCACAGCAAAAAAGATCGAGGAAACCGTGTGCAAGATCGGACGCGACGCTGTGCCATAAAGTGCACTCTTCTCATCCAAGCGAGCCATTTCATCATTCATGCGCCTGAATTTTTTAATGGAAACCTCTTCCATAGCAAAGATCTTGATTGTCAAGATCCCCATCAATGCCTCCAAAAGAACTGTACCTGAACTTTCTTGTTTACGCTGTATCTGCTTCGCAATCAATTTGATCTTTTTTGCAATGATGACTACCGGAAAGATAATCAGCGGAAAACCTACAAAAATCACGAGAGAGAGCTTCCAAGAAATGAAGAGTAGAGCTGAAAAAGTGGTCAGAACTGCAAAAGGTGTTTGAATAAAGTTGATCAGCATCGAGTTGATCGCATTGGCAATCGCTCCAGCATCACCCCCCACTCGCGCGCAAAGAGCGCCTACATCATATTCATGATAGAAGCTAAGTGGGAGTGTCTGAATATGCTCAAAATATTGTTGGCGTAGATCGCGGCTCACTCGAATGGAAATCACCTGTGTGAAAAAACGAAAAAGAAATAGAGAGATTGCCTTGAAAAGAGCGATAATGACAACCACGAGAGCTAATTTTTTCAAGTCAGTAGCAACACTGAAATGCCTATCTAAAAAAGAGTTAATCTTCTGCACAAGCCCCACATTGCTGTGAGTGGCGATGAAATCATTGGCTTGCTTTAGAGTGATTTCATCATTATCTGAGATGGCATTCCAGCGCTCTTCTACAGCAGCTTTAGAGACGACTGTGACATTTTCAATCTTCTTGCCCTTTTCCTTTCCAAACATGGAGAAGAAATCAGGTCCGGTCTTTGCAATAATCCCCAATGCAAACATCTCGGATTGCGAAGCTATCGTCATTGAAACCATTGAAAATACTGTGATGAACAGAAGGATATAATGTTTACGAGTGAGTAGTGCTGCTCGCAGGAGGAGTTTCATCGGTAGTGTAGCGTCCCATGTTGCGGAATTTCTGATAGCGTCTTTCCAGGAGAATTTTCGGAGGGAAAGTTTTTAACACATCCCAAGTCTCTAGAATAAAGTGTTTAACATTTGCATACGTAGCATTGACATCGTGGTGAGCACCACCCTCGGGCTCACTGATGATGGCATCGATCACATCGAGATTAAGCAGATCCTCTGCTTGCATCTTGAGCATGGAAGCAGCGTGGACCTTCTTTGTTGGATCCTTCCAAAGAATCGAGGCACAGCTTTCTGGAGAAATGACTGAGTAGTAGGCATGTTCCAGCATGCCGATCATATCGCCGACACCCATACCCAACGCTCCACCTGAACAGCCCTCTCCGATCACGACGATAATCGTAGGCGTTGAGAGTCGTGCGAGTTCGCGCAGGTTCATGGCAATCGCCCACCCCTGTCCCCTCTCTTCAGCTGTTAAACCTGGAAAGGCTCCTGGTGTATCGAGAAGAAAGAGCACGGGCAGATGGAACTTTTCAGCCACTTTAGCGAGGCGCAAAGCCTTGCGGTAACCCTCAGGATGAATCATCCCAAAATTGCGCTTCAGGCGGCTGTCTGTATCACAACCCTTCTCCTGCGCAATCACCATAAACTTCTGCCCGCCGATATAGGCAAAACCACCTACAACAGCTGGGTCATCGCGAAACTCACGGTCACCTGCAAGTTCGACAAAGTTGTCACACAAATTTTTGATAAAATCAATGCTGCGAGGTCTATTAGGATGGCGACAGATTTCTACCCGCTGCCAAGGCGTCAGAGATCCATATATTTTCTTTTTGAGTTGAGCGAGTTTTTTTTCAAACTCTTTTAACTCTTTTGTTGAAAAGAGAGAATTTTCCTGTGATTGACTACGAAACTGCTGAATAGTTTTTTCATATTCTGCGATGGGCTTTTCGTGGGACAGAGTCTCCATAAGTGTGACATCATACCTTAAATCGTTAAAAAAAAGCAATTATTTTACTCACCTTAAGCACTTTTTCTCTCACCGAGAGGGATTGCTGCAGCCAATCTACAGCCCGATCACTCCTTGATCAACTCACAAGGAGTTGACCTTCCTTGTGATCGTTGTATCTTGACCACATCAATCCCTCTCGGTGAGAGAAAAAGTGCTTAAGGTGAGTCATTTACGATCGTTCAGGCCCGAGAGCTTTGGCGCGGTCAAACACTCCAATTTTGTACTGATTCAGCTATAAGGTGAGTTATTTTAGTTGCTGTCACCACGAACAATCGAAATGAGCTTGCCAGCTCAATTCATCCATAAAATGACAAATGGCATTTTGCTGATCGATTTTTCTGATCAAAAAAACCATCCATAAAATGGCATTTGTCAATCCGCAGATTATTTCTTTGATTGAAAAAATAATCCGTGGATTGACTTTTGCTGATTTACAGATTGATTTATATGGAAATCGAATATAAACTGAGGGTTAACGCATAGGAGAAAAGGTGATGAGAGAGGCTCCATTTATTGGTCGTGAATCTGAAATAGAGAGGTTAAAAGGGCTTCTAAATAAAAAAAGTGCCAGTTTAATCGTAGTCCGAGGGAGACGGCGGATTGGGAAAAGCAGACTTCTTGCTGAGTTTGGAAAAGGAATGCGGAGTTTATTTTTTTCTGGGAATCCTCCAGTACGCGGAATAACAGCGCAATCTCAACGAGAGCTCTTTGCTGATCAACTGCAACGAGCGGGAATTCCTGGTATTAAGCCGGATAATTGGGGAGACCTATTTTGGCATCTCTCTAAAAACACTCAGGAAGGACAAATACTGATTGTACTCGATGAAATTTCGTGGATGGGAGGAAAAGACCCCTTTTTTTTAGGCCAACTGAAAACAGCCTGGGATATGTATTTTAGCAAAAATCCAAAGCTTATTATCGCTCTTTGCGGCTCGATCTCTTCATGGATTGAGAAAAACATCCTAAGTCACACGGGATTTGTGGGCAGAATCACAATTGATTTTGTGCTTGAAGAGCTTCCACTGGAGGCCTGTAATGCTTTTTGGCATCCAAAAGAAAAACGCATTTCTGCTTATGAAAAATTCAAGCTTTTATCGATAACAGGGGGAGTTCCTCTTTATCTAGAACAGATTGACCCAAGCGTGCCTGCTGAACAAAATATTCGAGATCTTTGTTTTACAAAAGGAGGATTACTAGTCCGAGAATTCGATGAGGTATTTTCCGATCTCTTTTCAAAAACTCGAGAGATTCACAAAAAAATTGTGACCTCTCTTGCAAATGGTCCAAAAGAACTTGTGCAGATTTGTAAAGAACTGCAGAAAAGCCAGGGTGGTTTGTATAGTCAATATTTAGATGAACTAGTAAAAGCTGGCTTTGTAAAAAGGGACTTTATTTGGGATCTAAAAAATACACAACAGCGCAAGATCAGTCGATATCGCTTAAGTGATAATTATTTGCGCTTTTATTTAAAATACATTGCATCAAATCGTGCCAAAATCGAAAAAGGGACTGTGCCTATCTCCATGGTGAATAATCTTCCTGGCTGGGAAGGTATCATGGGCTTGCAGTTTGAAAATCTAGTTGTACATAATTTTAAGGCGCTCTGGAAAGCACTAAATCTTTCCGGAGACGAAGTCACTATGGACGGCCCTTTCTTTCAAACTTCGACGATCAGACAACTCGGATGTCAAATCGATTATATGATTCAAACTCGTTTTCAAAATCTTTATATATGCGAGATTAAATTCTCAAAAAATCTTATTGGAATAAAGGTCATCGAAGAGATGGAGGAAAAAATAAAACGACTAAAAGTGCCAAAACGTTTTTCGATTAGGCCAATTCTAGTCCATGTCAATGGAGTAGAAGATGCCGTTTTAGATCAAGGGTATTTTGATAAGATTATTGATTTCAGCCAGTTGTTAGAATAAGCCAATTCAATACAGAATGCATATGTAATTTTTTGAAAGTAAAAAGAGTAAAAGCAATCATCAGTTATTGCTTTAGAGGGCTTGAATTTTGCTGATTTACAGGCGAGAGCTGCTTCTTGCAGAAGTGGGCCGAACCCTTCAAAGCCGCCTTATCATCAGAGATCACAAAGATCGGCACCTCTTCAAGTAGAGAGCGGAAGCGTCCTTTGTCAAAAAATCCTTCTAAAAAGCTCTTGGTTTGGAGGAAAGGTAAAATTTTAGGCGGAATCCCTCCCCCCAGAAATAACCCTCCAAGCGCCATGTATTTCAAAACTGTATTGCTCGATTCTGATCCCAGAATCGAAACAAATAAATTGAGAGTGTCAATGCAGAGATCTGACGACTTATTCACTGCAAATTCAGTGATCATTTTGGCCGGATCTTCTCCGGGAGTCAATTTCTTCGGCTCTTCCCTTTTCAATTCATCGCGGAAAAACGCATAGAGATTGAATAAGCCGGGACCTGACAAGATTCTTTCATAGGAAGCGTGTCCAAAACGACGGATCAAATAGCGAGAAAGAGCGAGCTGCACTTCATCGCGTGGGCCAAATTCACAATGGCCTCCTTCCGACGCAAAAGGGTGGTGCTGCTTGCCATCCCAAAAGAGCCCCGCTTCACCAAGACCAGTACCGGGTGAAACAACAGCTTGATTACCTACCTTCTTCCCCTTTCCCGGATAGAGTTCGACCACATTTTCTTTCGGAAGAATCGCAAGAGCATGAGCATTAGCTTCAAGATCATTGATCAAGAAAACCTCCTTGATCCCAATGGCTTTCTCCATTTTTGAGGCTTCTACAACCCAAGGCAAGTTGGTTGTTTTGCAGACACCATTTTGCACAGGACCTGCAATCGCAAAGCAAGCCATCTCTACCTTGTCGATTGAGACCTTCTTTGCATATTCAAGAACAATCGATTCTAAGTTAGGATGTTTGCCGCTTGGGAAAGTTTGGAGCTCTTCTGGTTCAAATGAACCCTTTTCAAAAAGTGCTAGATTGGTTTTGGTTCCCCCAATATCACCTGCTAAGTACATAGAAGCTCCCTTCTCGCCACAAAGGCTTCAAAGTTGGCATGAGCAATATTCTCCTTCTCTTCTCCGAAAGCTGCGAGAAATTGCGGGTAGCAGCTCGCATCTTCAAAACCCTTGTGATAATACGGACGAGGAAAATGAGGATGGGCAGGAACCCGATCAGGGTGCTCGCGAGTAG
>CAZXQV010000030.1:0-10803 GCA_964643195.1 uncultured bacterium
GAAACTGCATCGAGACGCTTCCTCACCCTTCCCGTTAAGGGATCCACTTCAGAGAGACGTTCGATTTCATTATCAAAGAACTCGATACGGATTGACAAATTTTCTTCGTAGGCAGGATAGATTTCTAGAACATCTCCTCGTACGCGAAAAGTGCCCCGCACAAAGTCATAATCATTGCGTTTATAATGCATTTCGATCAGGTGCAGCAGCACTTCATCACGCCTTTTACTATCCCCAACACGGAAAGGAAGAATCATTTTGGCATAGTGCTCGGGCATGCCAAGACCATAGATACAGGAAACGGAGGAGACGATTAGGACATCATCTCTTTCCAAAAGAGAACGCGTGGCTGATAGACGCATTTGATCAATTTCATCGTTGATCTGCAAATCTTTTTCTATGTAGGTATCGGTCCGCGGGATATATGCCTCTGGCTGGTAGTAGTCGTAGTAGGAGACAAAATATTCAACTGCATTATCAGGAAAAAAACTCTTAAATTCTTGATAGAGTTGAGCAGCAAGTGTTTTGTTGTGCGCAAGAACAAGAGTGGGCTTTTGCACACGCGCTACAACATTAGCCATGGTGAAAGTTTTTCCAGAGCCTGTGATTCCAAGAAGCACTTGAGCTCGTAGACCTTTTTGAATTCCCGAAGCTATCGCTTCAATCGCAGCTTTTTGATCCCCTGCAGGTTGATATTGAGAACAAAGATGAAAATTCATTGTTATCCGTTATAAGGAGCCCAAATAACTGAAGAACAGCTACAGACAGTCATCATGAACGAGCCACTTTCTCAATCTTTTTCCAACTACCCATTAATCCCATGCTACTGCGCATTTCTTTCAATGTTTCAGCTGCAATTTGACGCACTTGCAACGTCCCTTCATAGATTACTTTCTCAACAAACCCCGGTATAGCATCAAAATAGGCTCTTTTTTCGCGGATAGGCTCTAAAAATTTGTTGATCGCGTTCGAGAGATTTTGTTTCACTTCCACATCCCCAATCGTACCTTCACGATAACGCATTTTCATTTCCTCAACTTGGGATTTATTTGGGTTGAAAATGTCGTGATAAATGAAGACAGGATTGCCTTCAACAGTCCCAGGCACATCGGCGCTTGTTCTATTGGGATCAGTAAACATTCCACGCACTTTCTTTTCCACTGTTTGGGCGTCATCCGAAAGAAAGATAGTATTGCCAGCAGACTTACTCATCTTACCCCGACCATCCGTTCCAACTAAAGTTGGAGTCTCAGATAAAAGCACCTCAGGCAAAGGGAAAAGCTCGCCATAATATTGATTGAAACGCCGTGCTATATCTCTTGTTAATTCAACATGCGCTTCATTGTCTTTGCCTACAGGCACTAGATGCGCTCGTGACATCAAAATATCGGCCGACTGTAATACTGGATACCCCACTAAACCAAGAGGAATACCTTCATCTTCGATATGTGCGTTTCGTGCCATTTCTTTCAAACTAGGCATCCCCGTTAGCCGATTGAGAGAAACCAGCATTGAAAATATAAAATTCACTTCGAGAACTTCAGGAACAGCCGACTGTAAATAGAAGGTCGACTTTTCTGGGTCGATACCAGAAGCTAACATGTCAAGAACCAAGTCGCGTATGTGGCTTCGCATTTCCAAAATTTCTTCACGGTGAGGCTTAGTTGTCAATGTATGCAAATCTGCAATGATAAAGATACATTGGTAGTCATCTTGTAGCTTTACGCGGTTTTGAATCGAGCCGACATAGTGGCCTAAGTGAAGTTTGCCCGTTGGGCGATCTCCTGTAAGGACTCTTTTCATTTGATAATCTCAACTGCAAGGATGATAAATGCTAATACAATAGTAGTCACAATAGCCCATTTTCCTCCAGGAACTTTAAAATCTGACTTAATAAATCTGCGTTCAGTTTCTGGTCCATAGCGCTCATAGTAGGCCATCCAAGCCGGCAGTAGTACAAGAAGAATCACAACAAAAATCCCAGCATACTTAAGTGCAAAGAGAAATCCCCGAGGAAAAAAGAGGGTGAAAAGCAGTGGTGGTGCAAAGGTCAAAAGAACAATCCAGAGCTTGTTCCATGACTGCTTTCCAATTTTGAGACCATCGGCCAAAAAGTCAGAGAGAGATAGACTCACTCCCAGCAAAGAAGTGATAATAGAGCATAAAGCAAAAAGTCGTCCAGCAGCCACAACAAAGCTACTTCCCAAAAATTGCTGTAGAGCTACAGAAATCTGCTGGCCACTCGCTGCTACTGCAACCAATTTGGGGATTGGCATCAAGCCCATCACCAAAATCTGCCATAATATGTAAAGCAAGAGGGGAATCACGCTTCCAATCACGATGGCGCATTTCAAAAGTTTGGTGTCATGCTCCAAATAGGTTGTGAGGGTTGGGATAATAATGTGATAACCAAAGGTTGTAAGGACAACAGAAAAAGAGGGCAGGAGATGAACCCAATCTCTATGCATCAGCAATTGTGGCTGAACCGCCCCTAAGCCTAGACCAATTAAAACAGTGAATGCTCCGAAAAGTCCAACCATAAAGATGCGGTTCAGAAAATCGGTCAATTGAGTCCCAAAAAAAATACAGAGGGCAAACAGCACAAAGAGCAGTCCAGGCCAACCCCAATAAGCCATTTTTATCATGGGTTCGAAAAAATCGCGCACGATTTCGCTACAGCCAACAAGATAAGCTGAAATAAGAGCATAGAGCAGTAAAAGATAGATGATCCAGCAGATGATCTGTCCACTCCTGCCAAGTGTTTTACTTGCCATGGAAATAATATTGCTCTCTCCTTTCATCCGGAGGTTCACTTCAAGCAGATAAAAGGCGGTGAGCATCATGAAAAGCCAGACGCCCATCATGAGGAGAATTGCAGGCAAAAAACCGGCCAAACCTGTTGTCAAAGGAAGAGCCAGCATCGCTGCGCCAATCGTGGTTCCTGAAACAAGAAGAATCGCCCCGATAAGACGATTTTTTTTACTAATCATGGGGAATCCCTGATTCATCCAAGTTTTCCAACTGTTTGGGTATTAAACTCCATCCTAGCTCCTCAGCAAGCTCTAGAGCAAATATCGAGAGAGCAATAATCAAAACTAAGATGAGTAAAAAACGACCCGCCGGCAAAAGTGGGGAGATAGCCATCTTGCGCTTATGACGGATTACAAAGACCATCATTGCAGGCATAACTCCAAAAAGAATGACCGCAGAAATGCCTCCCGCCAAGTTGAGAGCTCTTAGGAAAATCGTGGGATAAAGAAAGGCAAGAAGAAAGGGTGGGACCAATGTCAAAATCACAAGCAACACTCTTCCTAAACCCACCTTGGGCACCTTCAATCCATCTGCCAAAAAATCTACAAGGCTGAGTGACTGGGCCAAAAATGAGGTCACAATAGCAAAAAGAGCAAAACTCTGTGCCACTGTATTGATCCACGATTTTCCAATAACAATTCTCAATATGCTAGTCGCTGCTTCCCCATTCCGGATAGCTGGAAGAATCTCTTCCCGGGGGATTATTCCAAGCATGACAAACTGCCACAAAAAATATACCAATAGAGGGATCACACTCCCGATAAAAAGAGTGATGCGCAGCCGCTTTACATCTCCCTTTAAATACATGGCTAGACTTGGAATCATGTTATGAAAACCAAAGGAGACTACTAGAATTGGAAGTGATACAAAGGCATACTGCCAATTGGTGTGAATCAGATTGTCAAAATTCACATGCTGACTGCCGAGAAAAATTAGGATGAGGTAGGAGATCACTAAACCCAGCATCAACACGCGATTCGCATAATCAACATGGCGTGTCCCTATGAGCAAAACAAAGCCAAAGATCAGAGTAAAAAGGAGACTGCCAAACCATTGAGGCCAATAGATCCCCGTAATATCCAAGAGAATCGCTTGTAAAATCGAACCACTTGCAGCGATGTAAGCAATGCTCAAACTATAAAAAAGAAAGATGAAAAGAACCCAAGCAAGAAATTTTCCCACACCGCCTAAGGTCTTTTCGGCAATCGAGATCAAACTGAGATTATACCCCAAGGTGAGATTGGCTTCCATCAGTAGAAAGCCTGTGGTTGTCATAAAAAGCCAGGCGAAGAGAAAAAGCAGCATTGAAGGGCCAAACCCCCCAGGCCCGGTAATAATTGGAAGAGCGAGCATCCCTGCGCCAATGCAGCTTCCTGCAATGAGCAGAATTCCTCCAAGTACACTTCCCTCTTTTTTTTCCATGCTACCCATGATGAACGATTTAAAAACTGGACTTATACTAATTCAGTTGAAAACTTCAGATTTGGATTGTGCGAAAGCCCTCAATCGCAACAGCTGAAATCCAATGTTTCAACTGCTTTTGATGTGAATTCAAATGACTCAATAATTTCAAAAACTTCCTTGAGAGATGCGCCCTGTGCAGCCCGGCTGCGGATCTCACGCGCCCCCGGAGCATTGCGTAAATACCAAGAGCAAACGCGCCTCATATCGATCAAAGCTCCTCTCTCATCTTTATAGCTTGAAGAAAGATGGAAATGCTCAAGCAACGCGCGCCGTCTCTCTTCATGGGTGCGCTCAATCACTTCTTCATAAGCCAAAGCGCGCATAATATCTTCAACGATCCAGGGCTGTCCCATCGTTCCACGAGAAACAAGGACAGCATCGCAGCCAGTTTCAGCAAACATACGAAGTGCAGCAGGAGCATCAAAGACGTCCCCATTGCCTACGACTTTGATTTTTTTAGCGACTTGCTTGGCTGCTTTTATGTGCGCCCAGTTGGCCGGTCCATTGTAGCCCTGTTTCCGGGTCCTACCATGAACAAAGATCACTTGAGCTCCCGCTTCTTCAACAATCCGCGTGACTTCAGCCGCGACAATGCTCTGTTCATCCCATCCAGCTCTCACCTTGACTGTGACAGGTATGGAAACAGCAGCCACCATATTGCTAACCACCTCTCCAACTTTCTCTAAATTTTTAAGCATCCCAGAGCCACTGCCATCTTTTGTTACCTTGTCAACAGGACAGCCGCAATTGAGATCTACGCAGTCAAAACCGAGCTCTTCAATGATTCTTGCTGACGGACCTGCCAATTTGGGATTGCTTCCACAGATCTGACCGCCAATTGGCCTCATATCTTCAGAATAATCGAGCATACGCAAAGTGTTTTTATTCCTAAGAAGCAAAGGCTCCATCTTGACCATCTCACAAAACATCAGTCCGGGGTGATAGCGTGCAGCAACTTTGCGAAAGGGGTAATCGGAGCAGCCAGCTAAAGGCGCATAAATAACAGGTTTATCAAATTTCATTTTAAAATAGCGAAGAGGATCCATTGGATGATTTGAAGCCCAATGAAAGCAAACATCGGGCTAATGTCCATCATTCCGATTGGAGGGATAATTTTTCGAAAAATATTTAAGTAAGGATCTGTGTAAAAAGCGATAAAGCCCATAACTCGACTCTCAGCAAAACGAGGAAACCAAGAGCCAAAAACCCGCAGAAGAAGCATGAAGGAATAGGCAGTGAAAAGAACGTTCAAGATGTAAAGAAACATTTGGTCTGATTATAATGACTCATTGTTTATTTTCCAACTTGAAAAATCAGTCTTTATTCGTTATAATTCCCGCGCAATGTCATTATTTTCAAAACAACCAGATCTAATCGGCATCGATTATGGCGCCTCTTCGGTCAAAATCGCCGCGCTCAGGAAGGAAAGAAAGGGGTGGAATGTCATCCACCTGAAAGAAATGCCTTTAAAGAGCAGTCTCGATGAAGCCATTCCAAAAAACGCTATTATTTCTACAGCTGTCGGCCCGGGGCAAGTATTGACTCGCTCCTTCCAGATGCAGTTAAAGAGAGAGAGTGATATCCGCTCTGCTCTTGATTTTCAAGCGGAATCATTACTGCCTTTTCCTACAAATGAAGCTATTGTAGAAGCTCAAATCGTGGGGAAAAATGATAAAGGCACTTCACTGACGCTCTGTGCTATCAAAAAAGAACAGCTGAAAAAACATTTAGACAAGATCCTGCCGCTTGAACCTGAGAATGTCTCTTGCATCTTTACCGCTCTGTGTGCTTTTTCCTCTCTTTTGCCGGAAACTGCTCAACGCCTTCTGGTCGTACACATCGGCGAAACAGAAGTGACATGCGTCCTGGTTGAGAATGGCAAATTACTCAAAGCGCACGCTTTTGAGCGTTCTAAAGATTTCCAAACAGAGATCAAAAAAACAGTACTGTCTTTCTCTCCAAAGGCTTTTGAATCGATCTATCTAATCGGCAGCGACGACCCTTTGTTCATCGAAGAGGTGAAAAAAGGGACGGGCGAGACTCCACATTATCCTACAATTCCAGCTCTTCATCTTTCACAGGAACGCCTTATAAAATTTGGTCTCGTGATTGGTATCGCAATCGCTGCTCAAACTATTAATTTTCGCAAGAAAGAGTTTGCTTACCCTCACCCCTTGAAACGCTTCAAAAAAACTTTTGTTCTTTTCCTCTCATTCTCTTTTGCTCTGGCAATTTCATTATTTGGGCTGACCAAGATGGCATTGAACCATCAAGAGCTGCGCGTCTCTCACGCCTACCAAACTCTGCTTGCCTCGTGTCCGCGCCAAGATCCAAACATGCCAAGGACAGCTGCAGAATATGGCATTGAACTGCAGAAGATCGAAAAGGAAATCATGAGTAAACCTGATACCTTCCCTCTTCTTCCAGGAGTTCCTAAAGTACGGGAAACGCTGGCGTTTTTGACGCAGGAGGTAAAATCCGTCACGATTAAAAATTTTCGTTATCAGATGGTGAAAAGACCTCATTTTAGTCAGAAAAGTGAAAAATACCGCGTGCGGGTCGATTTGGAATTTGAAGCAGAGGATCCGCAGTCTGCAAGGCAGCTTCATGAGCTATTAGTGGCCCCGAACAGCATTGTTGATCCTAAATCTGAAGTCACGTGGGAAAGCTCTAAGGGGTACTACAAAACAAGTTTTTTCTTAAAAGATAAGACGAGGTATCACGGATGAAAAAACGTTTTTTAATCTATGCTGCCCTGCTTGCCCTACTTCCCGTTTTCTTGGTAGCTTCTAGCTATATCAAAAAAAAGAATGCTTGGGCGCGCGTGGAATCTCATGTTCAGAAAGTACAGCTTCTTCATGACTCTAAGCAAAAGAGACAATCGATCAACTCCTTAGTCCGTCAAGCGTTTGAAAAATCTGACTCCCTTTTGTTAGGCGAACTGCGCAATCAAACTTTTTTGAACAAAGAGAGAGAGGCTCTTAATCGCCTCTTTAGCAGCCGCTCTTTTACAGGAAATGAAGCCGCTGAAAAACGTTACGCCTTCATTACAGGGAATGACAACCAATTTGATTTTGTTGAGGGCAATACTCAGGATTCTGAGGGGGTTCTTGAGTGTGAGCTTTCGCTATTACATCCCGTTGAGATCGACACTTCAGATATGAAGAAATTACTGAATCAAATTGAAGAGCGGTCATCAGGCCCTCATTTGTTTTTTACAGACTGGAAGCTTACCCGGAAAGAAACGGGACTGGGAAGCGAAGTTTATGAGCTCAATTTAAAGATGTTAAAGCGGGAGTACCATTCATGAAACAAACCATTTTACCGATACTTCTTTCACTTGGACTTTGTTTGTCAGGATGTAGGAACGATGGTGATTTAGTGACCAGCATCAACATCATTGATCGAAACGGGATGAGCGAGACTATTAGCTCAAAAGAGCGTTTAGCGGCTTATCAAAAAACAGATTTTTTGGCGCCTCAGCCCTATCAAAAAGTGCTGCGCCTCTATGGGAGGACAAAAAGTGGAGACATCTCCGCTCAAATCACGAGTTACCACCCAAACGGGCAGATCAGACAATACCTTGAGGCAGTGAATAGTCGGGCGCAAGGGATTTACCGCGAATGGTTCCCTAACGGCCAGCAAAAAGTCGAGGCGGTTGTGATTGGTGGTATTGCTGATCTGACCACAGAAGCTGAAGAGAGTTGGCTTTTCGATGGCACCACGGTTGCGTGGGATGAGGAGGGGCATTTAGCTGCTAAAATTTTGTATCAAAAAGGGGAATTAGAGGGGGTATCTGAGTATTACCACACAAACGGAAAGGTGTGGAAGCTCTCTCCTTACCTGCATGGTCAATTACACGGGACACAAAAGATTTTCTTGAACGATAGCACACTCTTCCAAACAACAGACTATACTGAAGGCCGGAAGAATGGGACATCGGTACGTTATTGGGATCTAGCTCACATCGCCTATCATGAAAAATACAGTGAAGGCAAATTGCTTGAGGCTTCCTATTATGACGCCTATGGGAAAAGCGTAGCCGAAATTCGGGATGGGTCGGGACAAAAAGCGATTTTCAATAAGAATTTTCTTGATCGCCTTGAAACTTATGCCAAAGGAGTTCAAGAAGGCGCTGTAAAAGTTTTTGATGAGAAGGGTGCTTTGCTCCGTACTTACGCAATTGTAGATGGAGAGAAGCAAGGCGAAGAGCTTGACTACTATCCTGAGACTGGGAAGCCCAAACTCCAGCTTTCATGGAATGACGGTGTACTCCAAGGCACAGTGAAGAGTTGGTATGAAAATGGTCAATTGGAGAGCCAGCGAGAGATGAGCCAAAATAAAAAGTGTGGCCTTCTAACTGCCTGGTATGAAAATGGCGCATTGATGCTTGTCGAAGAGTATGATCAAGACAACCTGGTGAAAGGGGAATACTACCGACCTGGAGAGAACGATGCTGTAACTCGGGTGGAAGGCGGTTCTGGGATTGCAACGCTCTTTAGCACGGATGGCAGCCTCTCTCATCGGATTCTCTATGAGAATGGGAAACCACTAAGTTGATGCGCTCTTTTTTTAAGGCAAATAGAGATAGAGCTCAAAAACGACGCTCGATTGTCGCACCTCTCATTCTTGAAAAGTTGAAACCCCTCCTAGTTCAACCCACTCTTTCCTTTGTTTCAACTGATGATGAAATCGATATGAGCTATGTGAATGAGTATCTGCTGCGCAAAAATTTGTTAATTTTACCGCGGATTGAAGGGGATGAACTCTCTCTTCATCTTGCTGATGGAAAGCTTGTTAGAAATCGCTATGGAATTCTTGAGCCTTCTAGGCACGCTCCAATTGCGATCCCAAGGCTTGCTTTGGTTCCAGGTCTTGCCTTTGATAGTGCGAATAATAGGGTTGGTTATGGCAAGGGTTTTTACGACCGTCTTTTGGCAAAAATCTCTGTTTATTCGATCGGCATCGCCTATGAAGAGCAGCTTTACAGTTCTTTAGATGTCGAATCTCATGACTTTCCGGTCAATGAAGTCCTCATTTTTTAACTCACTTTGCGCACTTTTTCTCTCACCTAGAGGAATTGATGTAGTCAAGATACAACGATCACGACGAAGGTCAACTCCTTGGGTTCAGGCAATGCCTGAAGAAGATAGGCAAAAATTGATAGCAATTGATGGAAAACGTCTTCGAGGCGCTTCTAGCAACGGCAAAATACATTTAGTCTCCGCTTGGGATAGCATACGTAGTTTATTGCTTGGACAGGTAAAGACTGAGGAAAAATCCAATGAAATCACAGCAATACCGGCAGTGCTTGATAGCATTATAAGGCACTGTCTCCCACTAAGTAACGATTGTTTACAGCTTCCTGAAAACTCGCCAGATGTTGTTGTACTATTTCTGCAAATGCACTTTTATCTGCACTATTACCGCTAGCTGCTTGCATAAACAAAGGAATATTACCTTGGTTTGATGTATGAGGTGGTGCGGGGTGGTTGAACAAATTTGAACGAGAATTAAGTAAAATTCAGCTCGTTGCCTAGAATCTCGATAGGACTCTAAAAGCTGTCTGACACTAACATACGCCCTCAACTTTCTTCAATCCATATTTTAAGGCCTAATAACATTATGTTCCCTTCATAGGCTAATTAAGGGAGGCATATATCCAAAGAGCTCGTGAGCTCCGCTCTGCAGGGATGAGCGGGGGGCTCTAAGACAAAGAAGCGTAGAGCGCAAATGATAAAGGAGTCCAGAGGGGCTTGCCCCTTTGGCGTAGGAGGGGGTTGGGGGAGGGGTACGGAGCACTCTCCCCCCTTGGGAAAAAAATTACCCTACTTCACCCCTATAAATTTTGCCAGGAGATTGGTAATCGAGTGAGGAATGGGGTCTCTCCTCATTGTAATAGGGAAAGTACCGTCCAAGATGGTGGAGGGCATCCCGACCATCGATATAGCTCTTGGTATAGATCTCTTCGTACTTGATAGTACGCCAAAACCTCTCTATCCATACATTATCTAATGCCCTTCCTCTACCGTCCATGCTGATCTGAATACCATTCCTTTCCAGAATATTGATGAAGTCACAGCTTGTATACTGGGCGCCTTGATCAGTATTAAACCACTCAGGTCTGCCAAATCTTTCAAGAGCCTCTATCAACACCTCCCGACAGAACAACCCATCTAGAGAATTAGAGAGCTTCCAGGCCAAAATATAGCGACTATACCAGTCAATCACTGCCGTGAGAAACAGAAAGCCATTTTTCATGGGCAGGTAGGTAATATCCGTGCTCCATATTTGATTGGGTTTTGCTATCTTGATCCCTCTTAGTCCATAAGGATAAATTTTGTGATTTGGATGAGGCTTGCTAAGAGAGGGTTTTGGGCCAATGGCTTCTAGGCCCATTCGTTTCATTAGTGTACGAGCCAATCTGGTTCCAACGTTAAGTTTCATGCCCTGCAAGAGGACACTCATACGCCTCCCGACTTCAGAGGAAAAATTCCGTAACCAGCTTGTTTAAAGCAGGTTGCGAAA